>DASZYK010000365.1:0-12691 GCA_035545455.1 Steroidobacteraceae bacterium | reverse complement strand
GATGCGGTTCGAGCCCGGGCGCGGACCGCCGGCTTCACGGAGCGTGAGGTGCATTTCCTCGAGCGGGGCTCCGATTGGGACGACGTGCGCGCTTCCGCGGGCAACCTGTCGCTCTTCGGGTCACGCCGGCTGCTCGAGCTGCGGCTGCCCACGGGCCGTCCCGGCGTGGCGGGCAACAACGCGCTGCTTGCCCTCCTGGAAAGGAGCGATCCGGACACCCTGCTTCTCATCCTCACCCCGCGCCTCGATCGGGACGCGCAGGCGGCGAAATGGTTTCAGGCGCTCGAGTCGCGCGGCGGCTGGGTTCCGGTCTGGCCCGTGGAGGCCGGCAAGCTCGCGGGATGGCTGCGCGGGCGCTGCCGGCGACTGCGGCTGGAGGTCGACGACGAGGCGCTCGCCCTGCTTGCCGAGCGCACGGAGGGCAATCTCCTCGCCGCTCATCAGGAGTTGGAAAAGCTGCGCCTGCTGGCGCCCGCGGGGACTCTCACGCTGGATGAGGTGCTCGCCAGCGTGGCCGACAGCGCCCGTTTCGATGTCTTCCGGCTGTCGGAAGCGGTGCTCGAGGGCGAGGCGGATCGCGCCCTGCGGGTGCTGGCCGGGTTGCGCTCGGAAGGCACGGAGCAGACCCTGGTGCTCTGGGCCCTGACCAAGGCGCTGCGCGACCTGTGGGGCGCAGTCTCCAGCGCGGGCACGGGCCGGGCGCGCGGAGGTTGGCAGCGGCAGACCGCGGCTCTGGACCGGGCCGTCCGCCGCGCGCCGCGTCTCTCCTTCCGGGCGCTCACGCTGCGCGCCGCGCGCGCCGACCGCATGATCAAGGGACGGCTGCAGGGCGACGCCTGGGACGAGATGGCGCTGCTCGCGGCCGATATTTGCGGCCGCCCGGCGGTACCGGCACCGCAGTCCATGTTCAAATAGATCCATTACCCATAGCGCGTCCCCGCAGCGGGCGCCAGGCACGAGCAGCGTCGATGCATCCCATTGGTCTCTTTGGCGGCACCTTCGATCCGATCCATTACGGCCATCTGCGCACGGCATTCGAGCTGTGGCAGGAATTGCGGCTGGAGGAGGTGCGCTTCCTGCCGACCGGCAGCCCGCCGCATCGGGAGCAGCCGCTCGCGAGCGCGGAGCTGAGGCTGCGGATGGTCCAGGCGGCTGTCGCAGACCAGTCGGCGTTCGTCGTCGACGACCGCGAGGTCCGCCGTACCGGCATCTCGTACTCGGTGGACACCCTGACGGAGCTGCGGGCGGAGTACCCGGACCGCTCGTTGTGCCTGCTGCTCGGCATGGATGCCTTTCTCGGGCTGCCCAACTGGCACCGCTGGCGCGACCTCCTGGGGCTGGCGCACATCGTGGTCGCGCATCGGCCGGGTTGGAAGGCGCCCACCATGGGGCCGCTCGGGGAGGTCATGGTGGATCACGGCACCGGCACCATCCGCGAGCTGCACGAGAAGACCGCCGGCCGGGTCTACGTACACGCCGTGACGCAGCTCGAGATCTCCTCCACGGAGCTGCGCCAGCTCATCGTCTCGGGCCGCGACCCGAGATACCTCGTGCCGGATGAAGTGCGGCACATCCTGCGCGAGACTCGGTGCTATGCTCGCGGATGATTCTTGACACAGGAGAGACCCCTTCCTCACATGACCACCCGCACAATCCGGCGCCGCGGCGCTTCCGCGCAGGCTTCAAGGTCCGCACGATCTTCATCCCCGCCCCGCAGTCCGGCGTCTCCGCCGTGTAGCGCGCCGACTCTGCTCCAGACCGTCACCTCCGCCCTCGAAGACATGAAAGCCGTGAACATCAAGGTACTGGACGTGCGCGGCCTGACCGATATCGCCGACACCCTGATCGTCGCCTCCGGCACCTCCGACCGGCATGTACGCTCCATCGCGGAGCACGTGGTCGACCAGGCCAAGAGGAACGGATTCCGGCCGCTCGGCGCCGAGGGTGAGCGGGAGGGGGAATGGGTGCTGGTCGACCTCCAGGACGTCGTCGTGCACGTGATGCTGCCCCGCGTCCGCGAGTTCTACGGCCTGGAACGGCTGTGGGACGCGGGCAGCGCCATGCACGAGAGCGCAGGCAGCGTGGCGCACGCGCGCCACTCGTAGCAGCCTCGGCGGCGTGCCCGCTAAAGGCGCGCCAGGGCGTCTTTCAGCCGATCGATGAAGGCGCGAGTGATAGCGGTGGGCACGCGCCCGCCGGCCTGGGTCCGCGAAGCCTACGCCGATTACGCCCGCCGTCTCGGCTCGCGCCTCGGCCTGACCCTGGTCGAGATCGAGCCCGGAACGCGCAGCGCCGGCCAGAGCCCGCGCAAGGCCGTCGAGGCGGAGGCGCGCAAGCTCATGGCCGTGCTGCGGGCGGACGAGTGGGTGGTGGCGCTCGACGAGCACGGCAAGGAGATGACCACCCGGGAGCTTGCCGGCTGGCTGGGCGCCCGGATGCAGGACGGACGCGATCTCGCGTTCCTCATCGGCGGCCCTGACGGGCTCTCGCCCGACGTCCTCGCGCGCAGCAATTTCTCGCTCTCCCTGTCCCGCCTCACGCTGCCTCACGCGCTGGTGCGCGTCGTTTTGGCTGAGCAGCTTTATCGCGCGATGAGCATACTCACCCATCATCCGTACCATCGCGACTGACACTCGTGACCGAAATACCGCCCGTCCTCTGCCTCGCCTCCATGTCGCCGCGCCGTCGGGAGCTGCTTGCGCAGATCGGAGTGCCTCACACCGTCGAGGCAGCCCACGTGGACGAGAGTGTCCTGCCCGACGAATCCCCTGCGGATTACGTTGCACGCGTGGCCCGACTCAAGGCGACCACCGTGCGGGCACGCGAAGAGGCCCTGCCGGTGCTGGCGGCGGATACGACCGTCGTGTCGGAAGGATCGGTCTTCGGCAAGCCCGCCGGACGCGCCGACGGACTCGCCATGCTGGCGGCGCTTGCCGGCAGGACACATGAGGTGTTGACGGCGGTGGCTCTAGCGACGGCAAGCGGTGTCGCGCTGAGGATCAACCGCAGCGCCGTCACCTTCCGTGACATCAGCCGTGCGGAGAGGGAGGCGTACTGGGCGACGGGGGAGCCGTGCGACAAGGCCGGGGGTTATGCGATCCAGGGATTTGGCGCAGTGTTCGTTGCGGCATTGAGCGGTAGTTACTCCGGCGTCATGGGACTGCCGCTCCTCGAGACCGCGGAGCTGCTGCGAGAGGGTGGCATACGTTACTGGAACGGAGCGGCGCCGTGACCGTGGAGATCCTGGTCAACGTGGCGCCCGCCGAGACTCGCGCCGCGCTGGTGGAAGACGGCATCGCGCAGGAGATCTACGTCGAGCGCCGCCGCCGCCGCGGCCTGGTGAGCAATCTCTACCGCGGACGGGTGACCCGGGTGCTGCCTGGCATGCAGGCGGCCTTCATCGACATTGGACTCGAGCGCACAGCCTTCCTGCATGCCGCCGACATCGTGAGCCCGCCGCCGGAAGAGACGGTCGTCGGGCTGGCGCCGCTCGGCGCGCCACCCGTCGAGGACGTGCGCCGGCTTCTGAGTCCCGGCGACGACATCCTGGTCCAGGTGATCAAGGATCCGATAGGCACCAAGGGCGCGCGCCTGACGACCTACATCGCCCTGCCTGCGCGCTTCCTCGTGTACCTGCCCCGCGGCGACGGGATCGGTGTGTCGGCGCGCATCGAGGACGAGGCGGAGCGCCAGCGCCTGAAGGCGGCGGTCGCGGAGCTGCGCGGCGGCGAGGCGGAGGGCGGCTATATCCTGCGCACCGCGGCGCAGGGCGTCCCCGTCGAGAGCCTGCGGGAGGACTTGGAATATCTGCGCAAGCTCTGGCGCCACGTGCGCGTGCGTGCGACGGAGGCGCCTCCTGGCACCATGGTGCACGAGGATCTGCCGTTGCCGCTGCGCATCCTGCGCGACGAGCTGTCGCGCAGCGTCGGCCGGGTGCTGGTCGACTCCGCCGCGGAGCACGCCCGCATGGTTGCCTTCGCGGCGGAGTTCATGCCCACGACCGCCGCTCGCATCGAGCTGCACGGCGGCCCGCGGCCGATCTTCGACCTGCACGGGGTCGAGGAGGAGATTGCCAAGGCGATCGAGCGCAAGGTGCAGCTCAAGTCTGGCGGCCACCTGGTCATCGATCAGCGCGAGGCGCTGACCACCATCGACGTCAACACGGGCGGCTACGTCGGTCACCGTAACCTGGAGGAGACGACGTTCCGCACCAATCTCGAGGCGGCGGCCAGCATCGGCCGGCAGCTGCGCCTGCGAAATCTCGGCGGCATCATCATCATCGACTTCATCGACATGCACGACGAGTCGCATCGCCGCCAGGTCCTCGCGGCTCTCGAGCACTCGCTGGCCGGGGACCGCGCCCAGACGCACGTCGTCAGCCTCTCGCCGCTCGGGCTCGTCGAGATGACGCGCAAGCGCACGCGCGAGAGCCTCGAGCACCTGCTCTGCGAGCCCTGCCCCTCGTGCGAGGGACGCGGCTTCGTGAAGACCGCGGAGACCGTCTGCAACGAGATTTTCCGCGAGATCCTGCGGCAGGGCCCGCAGCCCTCGGGGCGGGAGCTCCTGGTGCTCGCGCACGCCGATGTGGTCGAGCGGCTGCTCGAGGCCGAGGCGGCGACGCTGGATGAGCTCAAGGCCCAGATCGGGCTTCCCGTCCGCCTGCAGGTCGAGGCGCTCTATGGGGTGGACCAGTTCGACATCGTCCGCGCCTAGGCCGTGAGGACCTCTCTCCGGGCAAAGGGACTTCGCCCGGCGCCGCGGGCGAGCTCTCGAGCAAAGGCCGCGCTTTTGCTCGCGATCGCACGGAATCCGCACGACGCCCGATCCAGCGCCCTGAACGAGCCGCCATTGCGGGGACGGTCATGCGCCCCCATAGTAGGCCCATGCCCTCGGTCGCCGCGATACAGATGACGTCCGGTCCGGACGTACCGGCCAATCTGCAGCAGGCGCGCGCCCTCCTCGACGAGGCGGCGGAGCGCGGGGCGCAGCTTGCGGCGCTGCCGGAGAACTTCTCCTACATGGGGCTCTCGGACGCAGACAAGCGCCGCATTGCCGAGGACGACGGGCGCGGCGCCGTGCAGGACTTCCTCGCCGAGACCGCGAGGCGCCTGGGAATCTGGATCGTGGGCGGCACCGTGCCGCTGCGCGGCGGCAGTGACGGCCGGGTCGCCAGCGCATGCCTCGTCTATGATTCCGCCGGCGAGCGGCGTGCCCGGTACGACAAGATCCATCTCTTCGACGTTCAGGTCCCGGAGCGGGCGGAAAGCTACCGCGAGTCGGCCAATGTCGCGCCGGGGTCGGCGCCAGTGGTCGTTGAGACGCCGGTCGGCCGCCTCGGGCTTTCCGTCTGTTACGACGTGCGCTTTCCGGAGCTCTTCCGCAGGCTGAGCGCCGCGGGCGCCGAGCTCCTCGCCGTGCCTTCAGCCTTCACCGAGCCGACGGGCCGCGCGCACTGGGAGATCCTCGTGCGGGCGCGCGCCATCGAGAATCTCTGCTTCGTGCTCGCTCCCGCGCAATCGGGATTCCACGCCAACGGCCGCGAGACCTACGGCGACAGCCTGATCGTGGACCACTGGGGCCGGGTGCTCGATCGCCTGCCGCGCGGCCGCGGCTGCATCACCGCCGGGATCGATCTCGAGCGGCAGGGGCACGATCGCCGCAGCTTTCCGTCACTGACACATCGCGTCTTTCACTGAACTTTTCATCATGGACACCGGCAAGAGCTCAATCGTGACCGATCAGACTTCCACCGCCGATCCCCTCGCCCTCGCCCGCGATCTCATCCTGAAGCCGAGCGGCCTGGATGACGGGCGCCTCGACCGCGTCTTCGGCGAGGTGCTCACGCATTCCGTCGACTTCGCGGACCTCTACTTCCAGCTCGCCCGGCAGGAGTCGTGGTCGCTCGAGGACGGCATCGTGAAGGATGGTAGCGCGAGCATCGAGCAGGGCGTCGGCGTCAGGGCTCTCGCCGGCGAGAAGACCGGATTCGCGTATTCCGACGAGATCATCCTGCCGGCGCTGGAGGAAGCCTCGCGCGCCGCGCGTGCGATCGCGGTGCAGGGAGGCGATCGGCGCGTCAGCGCCTGGCGCCCGCAGGCAGGTCACCGCCTGTACCTGCCGTCCGATCCCGTGGCCACCCTCTCCGATGAGGACAAGGTGGCCTGGCTGGAGCGTGTCGACCGCGAGACCCGCAAGATCGATCCGCGCATCGTGCACGTCTCGGCCAGCGTGACCGCCGTGCACGAGGTCGTTCTGATCGCCACGAGCAACGGCGAGCTCGCCGCTGATGTCAGGCCCCTGGTGCGTTTCAACGTTTCCGTGCTGGTCGAGCAGAACGGGCGCCGCGAGCAGGGCTACTGCGGCGCCGGCGGGCGCTACTCGCTGGCGGAGCTCGTCGCCGGCGACCGGCCGCTCGCCCTGGCGCGCGAGGCCGCGCGGCAGGCCCTGATCAACCTGGAGGCGGTGCCCGCCCCCGCGGGCCCAATGACCGTCGTGCTCGGGCCGGGCTGGCCGGGCATCCTGCTGCACGAGGCGATCGGCCACGGCCTCGAGGGTGATTTCAACCGCAAGGGCACCTCCGCGTTCGCCAACCGCATCGGCGAGCGTGTGGCGGCTGCGGAATGCACCGTCGTCGACGACGGCACCCTCTCCCAGCGCCGCGGCTCCCTGAACATCGACGACGAGGGCACACCGACCCAGTGCACCACGCTGATCGAGAACGGCATTCTGCGCGGTTACATGCAGGACCGGCTGAACGCCCGGCTCATGGGCGGCCGGCCCACCGGCAACGGCCGGCGGGAGTCCTTCGCGCACATGACGCTTCCCCGAATGACCAACACCTACATGCGCCCCGGGCCGCACGACCCGGAGGAGATCATTCGCTCCGTGGCCCGCGGCATCTACGCCGTCAATTTCGGCGGCGGCCAGGTCGACATCACCTCGGGGAAGTTCGTGTTCTCGGCGAGCGAGGCCTACGCCATCGAGAACGGGCGGCTCGGCGCCCCTCTGAAGGGCGCCACCCTCATCGGCAACGGCCCCGACGTGTTGACCCGTGTCACCATGGTGGGCAACGACCTGAAGCTGGATGACGGTGTAGGAACCTGCGGCAAGGACGGCCAGAGCGTGCCGGTGGGCGTGGGGCAACCCACCCTCAAGGTGGAGAACCTGACGGTCGGGGGCACGGCGTAGCGGGGATTATGTCCACTGACGGCCGGCGCGGCCGCTGCGTCCCCTGAAATCCGCTCTCGCGGGAGCAGGCGCCCCACGGAAACGGTGCCGCGGCCGCGCCGCCGTAGTATCGTGTGGTCCATGCACCTCTCCCGCCCCATGTACGAAGGCCTGCCGTGGCTCTACATCGGCTCCGGTCTCGCGGCCCTGGGTGTCAGCTATCTCATCGGGGATTCGCACGCCGTCGGGCTGCTCGTGGGACTGGCGGGACTCGCCGCCGTGCTCGGCGGAGTGGTGGTGCTCCTCAGGCGCCGCGACTACCGCGAGCTGCGCTCCCATTACGGTCAGCCTGACCTGACACGCCGCCAGGATCAGGACTGATCGCGGGTCGCCTCCAGCCCGACCTCGGTCTCTTCCTCTTCTCTCCTCTCCATCACATCGGCGCGCTGCAGCACCGGGATTCCGGGCACGGTGTCGTTGAGGCTGCCGCGGGTGCGCGCCAGGCGCTCATCCACGTAGATCAGCTCGTGCTTGCCGATCAGCACCACATCGCCGTCGTTCAGATAATGGCGGCGCACCCGCCGCGATTTGACGTAGATGCCGTTGGTGCTGTTGAGGTCTTCGATGACGCAGGAGTTGGCCGTGGTCGTGATCTGGCAGTGGTGCCGGCTCACGAACCGGCTGTCGATCTGCAGGTCGTTGTCGGCGGTGCGGCCGACGATGATCCTGCCCTGCGTGAGCGTGATTTCCTGCACGGTGCGGCCGTCGGTCGCGACCAGGAGCCTGCCGAGGGACGGCAGCGCCGGATCGGCGCCGCGCATGCGCGGCAGCGCCAGCTCGGTGGCGGCGCGGATCTGCTGTTGGGTGCGCGCCGAGAATTCCACCCATTGCAGCTCGCCGACGGCGCTCTCGATGTCCGCCGGCGTGACCATCCCGCGGTCCGCCGTGTAGGCCGCCATCATCGCCGTATCGCACAGCGTGTTGATGAGCCGCGGCACGCCGCCCGTGAAGCGGAATATCTCCGGGAAGGTCTCCTCGGCGAAGATCTGCCGATCGCCGGCGCCGGCGACCTCCAGGCGGTGCTGGACGTAGCTGCGGGTCTCCGCCTGCGAGAGCGCGGTGAGATGGAAGCGCAGCCGCACCCGCTGCGTGAGCTGCACGAGCTCGGGGGCGTCCAGCTTCGCGTTGAGCTCGGGCTGGCCCGCGAGGATGATGCGCAGCACCTTTTCCTTGGTGGTCTCGACGCCCGACAGCAGCCGGATCTCCTCCAGCACGCGCAGCGACAGGTTCTGCGCCTCGTCGACGATGAGCAGCACCTTGCGGCCGGCGGCATACTGCTCGATGAGAAAGTTGTTGAGAGTGGCGATGATCTCGCCCTTCTTCATCTTGAAGGGCGAGAAGCCGAACTGCACCAGGATCGCCTGCAGGAAGTCGACCGCCGACACCTGCGTCTGGTTGATTTGCGCCACCACGACGTCCGACTGGATCTCCTTGAGGAAGGACTCGATCAGCGTGGTCTTGCCCGAGCCGATCTCCCCGGTGATCACCACGAAGCCGTCGGTGAACCAGATGGTCGACTCCATGTACGCCTTGGCGCGGGCGTGCTGTTTCGACAGGTAGAGGAACTGAGGGTCGGGGCTCAGGCGGAACGGCAGCTCTTTGAGTTTGAACGGGTCGAGATACATGGTTGTCTGCTGTTGCCGACGGGTGGTCGCGCACCGTTGGCTGTTCGACCCGCTCTGGCCGGGCTCGTTCCACCGCTATATTACGGGATGCGCAATCCGGGAGCCAGCTTCGCAAGCAACTGCCGTGCCCGCCGGTCCCGGAGGGCGGCCGTGGGCTCGACGAAGGTGCAATGCCCCACTTTGCGTCCAGGCCGCGGCTGCTTGCCGTAATCGTGAAGGTGCAGACCCGCGCTCGCCAGCAAATCCTCGCGCGGCGGGATCTCGCCGATCAGGTTCAGCATCGCGCTGAAACCCACGGGGCGCGTCGATCCGAGCGGCAGATCGAGGATCGCGCGCAGGTGATTCTCGAACTGGCTGGTCACGCAGCCTTCGATGGTCCAGTGCCCCGAGTTATGTACGCGCGGCGCCATCTCATTGGCGATGAGGCGTCCGCCGCGGACGAAGAACTCGATTGTGAGGACGCCAACATAACGGAAGTGCGTGAGACACTTCCGCAGATGGCCGGCCGCGGTGCGCTGCCAGCGCGGCGGCCCGTACGGCGCGCGCGTGAGGCACAGGATGCCCTGCGAATGCACGTTGCCGTTCAGGGGATAGACGGCCGTCGCGCCGCTCGCACTGCGTGCGCCGATGATCGAGACCTCGCAGTCGAACGGCACCCATTCCTCGTAGATGAGCGGCAGCCCGCCGAGCTCCTGCCAGCCGCGATGCGCATCCTCAGCGGTCCTCACGCGGACCTGACCCTTGCCGTCATAACCCATCCGCCGCGTCTTGAGGACTCCCGGCACGCCGATCTCGCGCAGCGCGCGCTCCAGCTGCGGCCGCGACGCCACGGCGCGCCAGCGCGTGGTGGGAATGCCGAGCCGCTCGAAGAGCCGCTTCTCCGCCACGCGGTCCTGGGCGGCCGCGAGCGCCGGGATGGGCGGACAGATGCGCGCTCCGTGGGCCGAGGCGGCATGCGCGCGCAGCGCCTCCACGGAGATGTTCTCCCAGTCGAAGGTGAGGACCTCGCATTCGCGCGCCAGCCGGCCGAGGAGGCCCGGGTCGGTGAAAGGACCGTGCAGCACCGGCGCAACGCGGCCGGCGGGAGCATCGCGCGCCGGGTCGAGAAACAGGAAATCGAGGCCGAGCGGATAGCCGGCCAACGCGAGCATGCGGCCGAGCTGGCCGGCTCCGACGATGCCGACGGTCATGAGCGGGCGGCGGCCCGCGGATCGGGGTGGGCGAGCACGCCGGCGGTCTGGCTCTCGCGGAAGGCCTCCAGCGCCCCGGCGACGGCCGGATACTTGTTGGCGAGGATGGCCGCGGCACAGAGCGCGGCGTTGGCCGCGCCCGCGTTGCCGATCGCGAAGGTCGCCACGGGGACTCCCGCCGGCATCTGCACGATGGAGAGCAGGGAGTCGAGGCCGCCCAGGGTCTTCGACTGCACCGGGACGCCGAGGACCGGCAGAGTCGTCTTGGCGGCGGTCATGCCCGGCAGGTGCGCCGCCCCGCCCGCGCCGGCGATGATGACCTCGAGCCCGCGCGAGCGCGCGCTCGCGGCGTATTCGAAGAGGAGGTCGGGGGTGCGATGGGCGGAGACCACCCGCACCTCGTGCGGCACGGCGAGCTTCTCCAGCATCTCGGCGGCGCTGCGCAGGGTCTCCCAGTCGGAAGAGGAGCCCATGATGATGCCGACGAGCGCTTTCATCCGGGCATTTTAGCCGAGCAGCGCGCGCAGCGCCCGAAACAGCTCCCGGCCGGCCGGGCCCGTGGGGCCGGGCCGACGTCCGGAGCCGCGCTCGCGGCGCGCGGCCGCGATCCGGCGGCTCCATTCGGAGGAGTCGAGTCCGGGTCGAAGGCGCGCGAGCTCCTCGAGGGCGGCCTCGCCCTCGCCGATCAGGCGCTCCCGCCAGCTCTCGGCGCGCTTGAAGAGCTGGGTCTCGAGCGCGTCGCGCTCGCTGCGGGCGGCGAGCGCCGCCCGGATGGGCTCGATGTCGATGCCGCGCATGAGCTTGCCGATGTACTGGCGCTGGCGGGCGCCCGCCGCACGGCTGCTGATCCGGCGCGCCTCGCGGATGGCCTCGGTCAGCCGCTCCGGCAGGGCGAGCGCCTCGAGCTCTCCGTCCCGCAGCCCGATCAGCGTCTCGCCGAGGTCCTGCGCGGCGTGCGCCGCGCGCTTGCGCTCGCTCTTGCTCGGCCGCTCGGGCTCGTCATGGTCCTGAAGACCCTCTGGGGTATGGGCGGTCACTGCGGCTCGAACGGCTCGGGTCTTGCGGCTGCTAGAATCGAATTCTGCCCCATTTCCCGGATTCGAGCGGAACGCGTATGCCACAGGCGGTCGAGGCGACGGATTCTTCCCTTTTGCTGCAGGACATCGCCGCAATGGCGCTGGCGGAAGCCCGCCGCCAGGGGGCCTCGCAGTACGAGGTCGATGCCAGCATGAGCCAGGGCCTCGGAACGACCGTCCGTCTGGGGGAGGTCGAGACCATCGAGTACCAGCGCGATCGGGGCCTCGCCGTGACGGTTTATTTCGGCAAGCGCAAGGGCTCCGCGAGCACCGCGGACCTTGGACGGGAGGCGGTGCGGGGCACCGTCGAGAAGGCCTGCGCCATCGCGCGCTACACGGCGGAGGACCCCTATGCCGGGCTGGTGGAGCCGGAATATCTGGCGCGCGAGATCCCGGACCTCGAGCTCGATCATCCCTGGGGCCTCGCCGCGGAGGACGCGATCGACGTCGCGCGCCGCTGCGAGCAGGCGGGCAGGGCGGTCGATGCCCGCATCACCAACTCCGAGGGTGCCTCGGTGAGCACTCAGCGGCACACGGGCATCTACGGCAACTCGCTCGGATTTCTGGCCGGCTTCTCCGGCACCAGTCACTCCGTCAGCTGCTCGCTGATCGCGCAGGAGGGTGATCAGATGCACCGCGACTACTGGTTCACCACCGCGCGGGATCCGGCGGACCTCGAGGCGGCGGAAGCAGTGGGAGCGGCGGCCGGACGCCGCGCGCTGGCGAGACTCGGTGCGCGCAAGCTCTCCACGCGCAAGGCGCCGATCCTCTTCGCTCCCGACATGGCCCGCGGCCTCTTCCGGCACTTCATCGGCGCCATCCGCGGACCCAGTCAGTACCGCAAGGCCTCGTTCCTGCTGAACGCGGCCGGCGAGCAGGTTTTTCCGGTATTCGTGCAGATGCACGAGCGGCCGCACATCCTCAAGGGTCTCGCCAGCGCGCCCTTCGACGACGAGGGTGCCGCGACGCATGATCGGGAGCTCGTGGAGAACGGGATCCTCCAGGGTTACGTGTTGGGCAGCTACTCCGCCCGGCGGCTGGGATTGAAGACGACGGGGAACGCGGGCGGCATTCACAACCTGATCGTCGGCGGCTCGGGCGAGTCGCCGGGATACGAGGCTCTGCTGCGCCGTCTGGGCTCGGGCCTGCTGGTGACGGAGCTGATGGGACAGGGAGTCAACGGCGTGACCGGAGACTACTCGCGCGGCGCGAGCGGCTTCTGGGTCGAGGGCGGGGCGATCGCCTATCCCGTGCACGAGGTGACGATCGCCGGCAACCTGCGCGAGATCTACCGCAACATCGTGGCGCTGGGCAGCGACGTCGATGTGCGCGGCGGCATCCGCTGCGGCTCGGCGCTCATCGGGGAGATGACGATCGCGGGAGATTAGCCCGCCAGTCGGTGTTCCTGGTCCCTGCGCCGAAACGACGAGGCCCGCCGTGTGGCGGGCCTCTCCCGTTTTGGCTGGGGGACTAGGATTACTCCGCGCCTGCGGCGCGGTGTTCCTGGTCCCTGCGCCGAAACGACGAGGCCCGCCGTGGGGCGGGCCTCTCCCGTTTTGGCTGGGGGACTAGG
>DASZYK010000364.1:0-5894 GCA_035545455.1 Steroidobacteraceae bacterium | reverse complement strand
CGTTGCTGCTGGCCACCCGAAACTGGCTCGGCTTGCGGTCCTGAAAGGAGTCGAGGCCCACTGCTGCGAGCAGCATCCGCCCGCGCTCGATTACTTCGGCGGTGGGCCGCCCGCGCGTCACCATCAGCGGCATGATCACGTTCTCGAGCGCGCTGAACGCGGGAAGCAGGTGGTGGAACTGGAACACGAAACCGATGGCGCTCGCGCGCAGACGCGTGCGGCCGGTGTCGTCCATCTCCCGGGTGGGCTGACCGAGCAGGTATACCTCTCCGGCACTGGGCGAGTCGAGCAGCCCCAACAGGTTCAACAAGGTGCTCTTGCCGGAGCCGGAAGGCCCAATCAGCGCCGCAAAGTCGTGCCGGCCCAGAGAGAGGTCGACTCCGTGCAGCACCTCCACTTCAGTGGACAGACCCAGGTTGTAGGACTTGCGCAGGCCGGCGAGGCGCAGTACATCCTCGACCGCCGGCGCAAAGCCCTCAGACATAGCGGATTGCCTCGACGGGATCGAGCTGCGCCGCGCGCCGTGCGGGCACCGCGGCCGACAACACACCGACGATCGTCGCGATCGCCATCGCTCCAGGGGCGAGCACCGGCGCCACCGGGATGTGGAACAGGCCCGGTCCGAAGTTGTTGAATGCCCAGACGAGGCCGTAACCCGCGAACGCGCCCATGGCCGATCCCAGCAGGCCGAGCACCGCGCCCTGAACCAGGAACACCAGCAGCATCTGCCGGCGTGTGGTGCCCATTGCACGCAGAATGCCGATTTCGCGCGTGCGCTGTACCACGCTGATGGACAGCACGCTTGCGATGCCGAACGCCACGGACAGGCCGACGAAGAACGTGATCATCCGCGTGGACAGGCTTTGCGAGGTCAGCGCGTTCAGGAGCTGCGCATTGCTTTGCATCCAGCTCTCGGCCTTCAGTCCGGTGAGCTGCCGGATCCGCGCCGCGGCCCGATCGGCCGCGAAAATGTCTCGTACCGTGAGGTCGATGTCGGTGACGCCGCCAGGCAGGTCGAGCAGCGATTGTGTCTGCTTCAGGTCGAGGTAGACGTAACGCTGGTCCAGCTCGCGCACGCCGAGCTCGAAGATGCCGGCGACGTTGAGCTGCGCCTCGCGACCCGCCCCGGCCTGCAGCACCAGCTTGTCTCCCACTCGCAGGCCCAGGTCCCGCGCGAGCAGTGTGCCGATCACCGCGTCGCCCGCTCCGACGCGCAGCTCGCCGGAAACGATGTCCCGGGCGACAGGCACGATGCGCTGATACCGTGGCGGGTCGATGCCGACGAGCGCCACAGATTCGATGGCGTTTCCCCGCAACGCGAATGCGGGCCCGGTCACGATCGGTGATACGGCCGTGACCTCAGGCATTGATTCCAGCGTCTGTGCAACCTGCTGCCAATTGTTAATCGATCGCAGACGCTGCGCGCGTGGGGTTTCCAGCACCAGCTGTGTAACCCCGGCCGCTGCCCGCACCACGCGGTTGACCTCATCCGGCGGCTGCACCTTGATGTGGGCCTGAGTGCCGAGCGTGCGCTCGATGATGTTGGCCTGCAGTCCCGTGATCAGCGCGCTGATGAACACGATCACCGCGACGCCCACCGCGATGCCGATGAGGATCAGCGTCGTCTGCGTGCGACCCTCTCGCATGAACTTCAGCGCGATGGTGGATTCGACCCACATCGGCGTCAGTCGAGACGGACCGGCGTCTCTCTGCGGGTCCCGCTCCCGGCACCCGAGCCCGACGCGGGAAGCGGCTCGGCACTCACTCGCACACGCGCGCCCTCCGCCAGGTTCCTGTGGTTTGCCGCCGCTGCCAGCACCCAGTCGCCCACATTCAGTCCCGCGGTGACTTCCGAAAGCGCCATCCCTTTGAGGCCCAGCGTCACGGGCTGCCTCGCTACGCGACCGTTGCGCACGACCAGCACGAACGGATGCGGCGTATCGGCGGCGAGCAGGGCGTCATTTGGCACCACGCGCGCGTCCTGCCGGCGGCCGGTTTCCACGGTGACCGTCACGGTCATGTCCTGCCGCAGGAAAGCCGGGACCGGGTTCACTCTCAGGCGGACCGAGACGGTGCCGCGGCGGGCGTCGATGCTCGGCGCGATGTAATTCACGACCGCAGCGAATGGCCGGTCGGGGAACGCGTCGGCGAGACAGTGCGCCTGCTGGCCCAACGCCAGCGTTGCCAGGTTCTTCTCATCGATGGGCACTTCGATTTCCGTGTCGCCGCTGCGCGCAATCTCCAGCAGAACGCGCCCGGGCTGCACCAGATCACCGGGCTCGACGTTGCGCGTCAGCACCGTCCCCTCCACCGCGGCGCGTATCACCGTCTTTTCGAGTTGCGCCCTGGCGGCCGCCAGACGCTCGCGAAGCTGACGCTCTTCGGTGTGACCGGCAGCGACGACCTCGGCCGCAAGTCGCGCCCGCTCCGCTGCCGCTCGCGCCACCACCTCGGCCCGCTGTGCCTGTTCGAGCGTCTCGTCTGCCACGAGTTGCCGCGCGAAGAGCTCCTCGCGACGCTCACGCTCGCGCGTCGCCTGGCGAAGCTCGGCCTCGGCCTGTCGCAGCTCCGCCTGCCGCTGCGGGCGGGTCACCGTCTCCAGCTGTCGCAGCGCCGCTTCGGCTTCGCGAACCCGGGCGACGAGATCCTCTGAGCGCAGCGTGACCAGGACGTCGCCGGGCTTCACGGTGTCTCCCTCTTTCACCCGGCGCTCCCGCACGGTGCCGGTGATCTCGCTGCCGACCTGCGCCCGGGAAGTGGCGATTACGCGGCCCGTCGCCACGACGTTCTGCACCAGCGGACCGGATTCGATGCGATAGCCGGGCAGCACGGGCCCTCGCAGTTGATTCCACCACAGCAGCAGCCCGGCCAGGCCGAGCAGGGCCGGCAGGATCACTCGAGGACGCAACAGCGGCCTCAGATGCAGGCGGGCGAGTCCCCGATCGGCCGGCCGATTCACGCCCTGATCCGGGCCGTAGCCCGGGGACGAGGTCGCCGAGTCCTTGAGCCTGTAGGAAGTCATTCGTCGGCCTGCCGTCGAGATAGGAGGACAGTGCCTCCGCAGCGCCCCGCAACGGAGACATTCAGGAAGGGGATGCGCCCCCACATTGTGCGCCTCGCGCGCAAGCTGGCGCTCCGTGTCGTCGCATACCTGCTGCCCCGGCTCCGGCGAGACAACGGCTCGGAGCCGAAGAGCCGTCCGGACAGATCCGTCAGCGCGCGTCCCGAGCTCGTGCCGGCGCGGCGGCCGCGATCAGCGAGGAGCCCCGTGCATTGCGCACTGTCGGATTGCCCGTAGCCGGCAAATCCTGTCGCCGAATTCCGGTGTGCTGTCGGCGCGGAATGCCTCGGCCCGCCCGTTTTCCCCTCGAGAGCTTCGTGCGCACGCGTTCCTCCCTGAGTTGTGCCGTGGGCGACACGAGCGATGAGTCTCCGCTTTGCAGTGCAACTCCACAGGAGCGGTTGATGCTTGCGCTCGCCTCATGAGTCATTTCCCGGAGTCCGTCCGTGACGAAGTGTCGCATTTCCCGCGGAAACCTCCATCCGTACTTGCCGAAGCGGAATCGTGTGCGCATGGTCGTATCCGCGGCGGCGGTCTGAGTGCCGGGGTAATGATAAATGGCAGATCAGCGCCGGAAGCCCATGGACCGCGACGCCGGGCAACAGAGCAGCCACCAGGCCAACCAGATGCGACCTCGGCAGCGCCGGCGCGTTGAGTCAGGCTTTCGGCGCTACGGTGCCGGCTCTAACCGTTGGCAAGGCACAGGTTGCTGCGTTTCTGAGCGGCGGCTCATTTCGTCGCGCGCCGCAGATGGTTGACCCAGTTGACTTCCCAGGTCCTCCCGCCGTCCGCGGAGAACGCCTGCTCGTCACGCCCTGAATCGGCGTCTGTGCTGTCGAACGCGAAGCGTCCGAGGATCGACCTGCCGTCGAGCGATTCCTCGTCGTAGAACGTTCCGTGGCCTTCCTTGAATCCGCCGTACATCGGGGCCTCGACCGCGTCACTGCCGGCATGCGCGAAATAGAGCGCCCACTGCTGCGAGCGCGGGTTGAAGAGTCGCAAGGCGAGGAACTGCAGTGACCCGGAGGGTCCCGAGGCGGCGATCTCGGCGAGATTGGCTCGGCCGGCCCACAGCTTCATGACTTCCACCGAGCCGTCGTAAGTCGTCCAGGTCTCGGCGTTGGACAACGGATGCAGCAGGCGCTGCATGTGTATCTTCCAGTCGCCGAATTGCCAGTCGAAATCGTGTTGCGCCGGATCCGAAGACACCGGCGGCACGCTCGGCGTCTCTCGCGCGGCGGTCAGGTCGCCGATGAAATTCGCTTCCCACGTCCTGCCGCCGTCGGCCGAAAATGACTGCACCACATGGTGCTCCGTCGCGCTCGTGACCGTCCAGACCATGCGCACCAGGACGGCCCTGCCGTTCACCGAATCCTCGCCGTAGAACTCACCCTGCCGGCCCTTGAAGGAGCCCCTGACTCCGGAGTCGAGCGCTCCGCTTTCGCTGTTGGCGAAATACTGGCCCCACTGGCGGGCGCGGGTGTCGTACAGAAAGAGCGTCATGCCCTCGAAATGGCCGTGGCTCCCTTGCGCCTCGATCTGCTCGAGCTGGCCCTTGCCGCCCCACAAGGGGCGCACCACGACGGTTCCGTCGAACCGGCTCCACCGGGTCGAGCCCGAGAGCGGATGCGACAGGATGCGAATACGCGTCTTCCAGGTGCCGATGTTGAAATCGAAATCATGTCGACCGTCGTGCACGGCGAGGCTGCCGGCGGCAGCCCGCTCGGCACCCAGACCGGGCAGGGCTGCAAGTGCGGCCGTGAGGATGATCGAGGTTCGAATGGTATTGCGGATGTTCAAGTCCGGCTCTCCAGGCGCAAGTGAGGGCAGGCAGGCCGCCGGGGCGGCGCGCAGCGCCTCCATCGATCGGCCGCCGCCATTATTTCGCCGCAGGCATTCGGCTCAAGAGCCACTTTGAGCGAAAATTGCGGAACCGCCCTGCGGGCGCCGTGGATCGCTCACGTGGACCCCTTGTTCGAGCTCGCCATCGACCGGCCGCCGCGCGGCGCTCGCCATGCCTCACGCAGCCTGTACGCACAACTCACGGCGGCGATCATGGACGGCAGGTTGCGGGCGGGGACGCGACTTCCGGCGACGAGAAGTTCGGTAACCTACTTCGGCGTCTCGCGAAACACCGCCATCCAGACGTACCAGCGGATGCTGAGCGAAGGCTACCTGGTGGCGCGGCCCGGATCAGGTACCTACGTCGCCAGCCGCGTTCCGCGCGATCCATCCGCGCGGCAGCCGAGGCGGCCGGCGCGGGCGAGCGACCGGTCCGATCCGCGGATCAGCGAATTCTGGCGCTCGCCCGACATCGGATCCGCGCTGGGCTTCTGGCGGGAGAGCCTGGAAGAAGCCGCCGGCGCTGCGGCCGCCCCGAGCATCGATTTCCGGCCCGCGCTCGTGGACGCGCGCCTCTTTCCGTACGAGGACCTGCGCCGCGCGTTGGCCAGCCAGCTGCGCGCGCTCGAGAAGCGGCCGGCGAGGCACAAGAGCCCGCAGGGCAACCAGGGCAATACCCGGCTGCGCGCGGCGATCGTCAGGCACATCGCGCTCACGCGCTCCGTCGTGTGCGGTCCCGACGATGTGCTGGTCACTTCCGGCGCGCAGCAAGCTTTCGATCTCATCGCCAGGGTGCTCGTCAGACCCGGTCGCACGGTGGTCGCGGTGGAGGACCCGGGCTATCCTCCGATGAGGGTGCCGTTCGCGGCCGCAGGCGCGAAGGTCGTACCTGTTCCGGTGGACGACGAGGGGCTGATCGTCGACCGCATCCCCCGCGATGCCGCGATCATCTGTGTCTGTCCGTCACATCAGTTCCCGCTCGGGGTGACGC
>DASZYK010000363.1:0-3377 GCA_035545455.1 Steroidobacteraceae bacterium | reverse complement strand
TGGCCGGCACATCCGACCCGGGACCGGCGAGCGATGTTTACGACGCCAGCCTCACGAGCCTGGTGCGGCAATTCCAGCGCAACCACCGGCTCACCGTGGACGGCATCGCCGGTGTCAAGACACAGGTGGCACTGGCCGGCGCTCTGGCCGGTGCCGGCCCCCCGAGACCCGGCGGCGCGAATGGGAATGCGCCGGGAAATCCCCTCCTGACTGCGGCGCGCGAGTAAGACCATGTCGTTCATCCTGGACGCTTTGAAGAAATCCGAGAGCGACCGGCAGAGGCAGAGCGGGCCGTCGCTCTTCGAGGTGAAGGTCGCGCCACCGCGGCGGAGGCTGCCGGTCTGGGCCGGAGCGATCGCCGTGCTACTCGGGATCAACATCGTCGTGATCTCGTGGATGTTGCTGCGGCATCCGACGGCGCCGCAGGCGGCGCCCGCCAGCGCTCCCGCGGCCGCCCCGGCTCCGGCGACCGTTCCCGCACGAGCTGCTGCCGCGACGCCCGGCGGGACGATGGCGGCACCCAATATGGCAAGTCCCGCGCCCGCACCCGCGGCGGCGGCCTCCGGGAAGACCGTGCCGGTGCCCACGGCTGGCGGCCCGGCATCCAGTCCGGAACGCCCGGCGGTGACTTCGCCCAACGAGGGCTCCGGCGCGCATGCCGGCGATACCGACCGGAGCGCGGCGGAGCCGCCAGCGGCAGACGATCCGAGCGATTACGCGCCGGCGGCCGAGCCGTCCGCTGCCCGGGACGCCGGGGCATCCGCGGGCACCGCGAATGGCTTGCCGCTCTACCAGCAGGTCGTCGCCGGCGCCGGCCTGCCGGCACTCCACCTGGACCTGCACGTCTACGCGGACAGCCCCAAGGATCGCTTCGTCATGATCAACATGCACCGGCTCGGCGAAGGGGACTCCCTGCCGAACGGCGTGCACGTGGAGGCGATCCGGCCCGATGGCGTTGAGCTCTCGTACCAGGGCACCCGGTTCCTGCTGCCGCGCAATTGAGCGGACGGATCCGCCCTTCCCCCCCGAGTGACCTCCCCCCTGGCGGCGAAGGGCGGGAGCCGAAGCGGAAGCCGTTCACAGGTCGTGGCCTCCCGGAGGACGGGCTTCACAGAATCGCCCGGCGCCTGGCGACAACTGAGCCCTGGCTGGTCCATCGTTTTCGGCTAGAGAACGGGCGCAACCCACCGAGATCCGCTACTGGCGGGAAGCGGCGCCCCGGGAAACGGTCGGTAGCAGGTGGAAACCAGGCGGACAGGCACTCCGGCACGCATGCTCGTCGTCGATCGCGATGCCAAGTATCGCGAGTGGCTGCGGCTGCACCTGGGCATTCTGTGCCCGGACGCGACCGTGAGCGCGATCGACCTCGCCGACTTCGAGCCCACGAGCGCCAGGATGACGGGACGCGAGTGCGACGTGCTCCTTCTGGCGGCGAGCTTCGGCTCCAGCCCCGAGGACCCTCAGGCCCACGGTCTCGATCTGCTGCGCACCCTGCGGACCCGGAACGCCACATCGGCGGTGATCGCCCTGGCGGAGGACGGCAACGAGCTCACCGCCGTGCGGGCGCTGCAGCTCGGCGCAGCCGATTATCTGCCGAAGCGGCTGCTCACTCCGGAGCGGCTCGCAACCTCGGTCCGCGTGGCGCTGCGCCGGATCGAGCAGCGCGTCGCCCGCCGGCTCGCCGAGCTGGCGCGCACCGCGCAGTCCATCGCCCTCGATGCCCCCCAACAGGCGCAGTCCGCGCAGCCGGATGATCCCGCCGCGCAGCCGGCGCCCGAAGCCGACAATCCGCCCGTCATCTCCGGCTACTCCATCGCGAAGAAGATCGGTGAGTCGGAGAAGGCGGTCGTCTACCTGGCCGCGAGCGCGGCTCTCGGCACGGATGTCGCGCTGAAAGTCACCCGGACCCCGCGCGAGGGGAATGCGGAGCGCCAGGCCCTCGAGCGCGAGTACAAGGCCATTCTCGCCATCCGTCATCCGGCGGTCGTCACGATCCACGACTACGGTGTCGAGAACGGGCTCGAGTACATCGCCATGGAATACTTCCCGCGCGGCGATCTCAAGGCCCGGATGTACTTCGGTGTCACCGAGGCGGAATCACTGCGATACCTGGAGCAGATCGCCGCCGCGTTGCGGGTCGTGCACGGCGCCGGCGTGTTGCATCGCGACCTGAAACCTCCGAACGTCATGCTGCGCGAGAACGACGAGATCGCGCTGATCGATTTCGGACTGGCGCGCGCGCTGGATGGAGGCTCCCACAGCACCCGCACGGGCGTGCTGCGCGGCTCCCCGTACTACATGAGCCCGGAGCAGGCGCTCGGCGAGGAGCTGGACGCGCGCTCCGACCTCTACAGCCTCGGCGTCATCTATCACGAGATGTTGACCGGCAGGAAGCCGTTCACCGGCGGCTCGGCGATGGAGGTGCTGCAACAGCACGTGGACGCCCCGCCGCCTCGCCTGCCGCTGTCATTGTCGCGTCACGCGCCGCTTCTCTCGCGGCTCCTCGCCAAGCGGCGCGAGGATCGGTTCAACACGGCGGATGAGGTGATCGAGGCGGCGGCGGCGCTGCGCCAGGGCGCCATTCCCCAGGCAGAGCCGACGGCGGCCTGAGCGCGCCCGAGCGCCCGGCGCGGGCGGGTCGCGCGCCTTGACAACGCACGCCCCGGAAAGGTGCAATGCGGGCAAGCAGCTTGCTGTGGCAACTCCTGCCGTGAATGAGCGCCCGCACCTCGTCGATACGACGCTTTTCTACTCGCCGACGAGCGGCGGCGTCAAACGCTATCTGACCGCCAAGCACGCCTGGCTGGCGACGCACAGCCGCTGGCAGCACACCCTCGTGGTTCCCGGGACGGAGGATCGCACGGCGCGCGGGGACCTATGCACCCTCGCCGGCTGCCGCGTGCCCGGCACTTTCAACTACCGGCTGCCGCTCGATCCGCGACGCTGGCTGCGTCTTCTCGACGCGCTCGAGCCGGATCTGATCGAGGCCGGTGACGCCTTCCATCCGGCTTGGGTCGCCTGGCGGCTCGCGCGCCGCCGGGGCATCCCCCTGGCCGCTTTCTATCACTCCAACCTGCCGCAGATCATCAGCCGGCGCGTGGGCGGCCGCCTCGCCGAACGGACGCTCGGACGCTACGTGAGGTGGCTGTACGAGCGCTTCGATGTGGTTTTCGCGCCCAGCCGGCTGATGTGCGATCTGCTCAACGAGCTCGGCGTGCATCACGCGGTGCACCAGCCGCTCGGCGTCGATGCCGAGGTATTCCAGCCGCAGCGGCGCGGAGGCTGGCTGCGGGAGCGCCTCGGGCTCGCGCCGGCCGCGCGGGTGCTGGTGTATGCGGGACGGTTCGCGGGCGAGAAGAACCTGCCGGTGCTGTTGG
>DASZYK010000362.1:0-9962 GCA_035545455.1 Steroidobacteraceae bacterium | reverse complement strand
TCTTTGGCGAACGAGCGCTCGGCCATGGGATTCTATATCTCAGCCGCTCACACCGGGACAAGCGCCAGCACACGCAGCGGGCTGCCCGAGCCGTTGAAGATCTTGAGGGGCGGAGCGATCACCACCGCGCCCGTCGGCGGCAGCTGGTCGAGATTCGTCAGGCTGGCGAGGCCGAATCGGTTCGAGCCGTGCATGATGGTGTGGCAGGGGAACATCGGCTCGAAATTCGGCGCCTGCCCGGCGTCGGTTCCGACCGTCTCGACACCCACTCCGAGGATGTCGCGCTCCCGCGCGAGAAACGGCACGCATTGCGGATGAAAGCCCGGCGTATGGGCGCCGTCGGGACCGATGTTCAGGAACTCCTTGGGGCCCGGGCGCTTGGACCAGTCGGTGCGGACGAGCACCCAGGCATGAGGCGGAATCCGGCCGTACTTGCGCTCCCAGTCCTCCACCATCGCCTGCGTCAGCAGGAAATCGGCGTCCCTCGAGACCTGCCCCGATACGTCGATGACGCAGGCCGGCCCGATGAACCGATCGACCGGGATGTTGTGCGTGGCGTTCTCGGGATAGTCCTTGCCGGTCACCCAATGCACCGGAGCATCGAAATGCGTGCCGGTATGCTCGCCACACTCGATGTTGTTCCAGTACCAGGCGGGTCCCCGCTCATCGTACCGGGAAATCTCCTCCAGGGAGAAAGGCTTGGACGGCGCGAACTGAGGCGGCAGCTGGATAGTCGGCGTCCCGGGCTCGAGCGGCACCGTGAGATCTATCACGCGAATCCGTCCGCCGGCGATGCCGCCGACGAGTTGCGCAAGGATCTGGGCCTCGGAAGTCTCGACCTCTCTTTGCATGGCGCAATCTCCGGAAATATCGCCCATTACTTGACACCTCAAGTATCTCCGACTATAACACACCCGCAATGCGAACGATACGGATGAGGGAAGAGGTGACCCCGCCATGAAGCGAGTCGTCTGCCTGGGCGGCGGCCCGGCCGGCCTCTACGCCGCCATTCTGCTGCGCAAGGAGCTGCCCGCGACGAGCATCGAGGTGTACGAGCGCAACCGCCCGGACGATACCTTCGGCTGGGGAGTGGTGTTCTCCGATCAGACCATGGAGAACTTCCGCGCGGCGGATGCGCGCTCGCATGCGGCGATTCTCTCGAATTTCCACCATTGGGACGACATCGACGTCCACTTCGGCGGACGGCGGCTCATCAGCGGTGGGCACGGATTCTGCGGAATCAGCCGCAAGCGGCTGCTTTGGCTGCTGCAGGAGCGCGCCACGGAGCTCGGCGTCCGCCTGCACTTTCAGAGCGAGGTGGAATCGGAAGCGGGCCTCGAGGATGCGGACCTCATCGTCGCGGCGGACGGCGTCAACAGCAGGACTCGCGAGCGGCACGCGGCCGTTTTCGAGCCCGATATCGACCGGCGCAAATGCCGCTACATCTGGCTGGGAACGACCCAGACCTTCGGCGCCTTCACTTTCGCGTTCGAGCGCACCGGGCAGGGCTGGTTCCAGATGCACGCCTACCAGTTCAGCCGCGATCTTTCGACCGTGATCGTCGAGACGCGCGAGGAGACGTGGAAGGCGCATGGCCTCGACGGGTGCAGCACCGAAGAGTCCATCGCCTTCTGCGAGCGGCTGTTTGGACGCTACCTCGATGGCCATCGGCTGCAGAGCAACGCAAACCATCTGCGCGGCTCGGCCTGGCTCAACTTCCTGCGCGTGCAGTGCAGGCGCTGGCATGACGGCAAGGTGGTCCTCATCGGCGATGCCGCGCACACGGCCCACTTCTCGATCGGCTCCGGCACGAAGCTCGCGATGGAGGATGCCGTCTCGCTCAGCAGGCACGCAGCCGCCGCCACGGATCTCGGCCAGGCCCTGGATGCCTACCATGCCGAGCGGAGCGTGGAGGTCCTGAAACTGCAGAGCGCGGCGCGCAATCGCACCGAATGGTTCGAGAACGTCGAGCGCTACGCGCACCTGCCGCCGGAACAGTTTGCCTACAGCCTGCTCACGGGCAGCCAGCGCATCGGACACGAGAACCTCAAGCTGCGTGACCCGAAATTCGTGCAGAGCTACGAGAGCTGGCTCGCGCGGCGCAACGGGCTGAGCGCTCCGCGGCCGCCGATGTTCCTGCCTCTGACGCTCCGGGGGCTCACGCTGCCCAATCGGGTGGTGGTCTCGCCGATGGCCCAGTATTGCGCCACGGACGGCGTTCCCGACGACTGGCATCTGGTGCACCTGGGCCACCGGGCGCTGGGCGGCGCCGGACTCGTCTACACGGAAATGACCTGCGTCTCGCCGGAGGGCCGCATCACGCCGGGCTGCACGGGCCTCTGGAACGAGGCCCAGCGCGATGCCTGGCGAAGGATCGTGGATTTCGTGCATGCCCGCTCGCCCGCCAGGATCTGCCTGCAGCTCGGACACTCCGGGCGCAAAGGCTCGACCCAGCTCGGCTGGGAGGAGATGGATCACCCGCTGCCCTCGGAGAATTGGCCGATCCTCGCGCCGTCTCCCCTGCCCTACCTGCCCGGGGTGAGTCAGACGCCTCGCGAGATGTCGCGGGCGGAAATGGCCGAGGTGAAGGCGCAGTTCGTGCGGGCTACGCAGCTCGGCCTGCAGGCCGGCTTCGACATGCTCGAGCTGCACATGGCGCACGGGTATCTCCTGGCTTCGTTCCTCTCGCCGCTGACCAATCAGCGCACTGACCCGTTCGGCGGTGATGTGCGCGCGCGGTTGCGTTTTCCGCTCGAGGTGCTCACGGCCGTACGGGCCGAGTGGCCCCAAGACAGGCCGCTGTCGGTTCGCATCTCGGCGACCGACTGGGCTGACGGGGGCCTCGGCGATGAGGACCTCCTGGTCATCGCACGCGCATTTCGGGATGCCGGCGTCGACCTCATCGACGTATCGACCGGACAGACCGTCCCGTGGCAGAACCCGGTCTATGGCCGCATGTGGCAGACCCCCTTCGCCGACAAGGTGCGCAATGAGATCGGCATCGCGACGATGGCCGTCGGCAACATCTACGAAGCCGATCACGTCAACTCGATCATTGCCTCGGGACGCGCGGACCTCTGCGCCCTGGCGCGGCCCCACCTTGCCAACCCCGCCTGGACCCTGGAGGCCGCCGCTCGTCAGGGCTACCGCGCGCAGTGGTGGCCCAATCAGTACCTCTCCGGCAAGCAGCAGCTCGAGCGCAACTTCGAGCGTGCCGCGCTGCTCGGCGCCGCCGCCGCGCAGGAGAAAGCGAGCCAGCACCATGAGTGAAAGCACCGGCGCCTTGGCGGATCGGCACGCGCTGGTCACGGGTGCGAGCCGGGGAATCGGCGCCACAATCGCCGCAGCGCTGGCCGCGGAAGGTGCGCGCGTGTCGCTGCTCGGACGCGATGCGGCGCGTCTCGGGGAGGTTTCGCGGTCGGCCGGCGGAGCCGACCGTACGCTCGCGATCACCGCGGATGTCGCCGATTCGGCTTCGGTGCGCAATGCCTTCGCCGCCGCGCGAGGCAAATTCGGTCCCGTGCATATCCTCATCAACAATGCAGGCCAGGCCGCCGCGTCGAAATTCATCGACACCGACGAAGGCTCGTGGAACCGGGTGCTCGGCGTGAACCTCACCGGTACGTTCCTTTGCGCACGCGAGGCGGTACGCGACATGCTGGACGCCGGCTTCGGTCGGATCGTCAATATCGCGAGCATCGCCGGCCTGCGCGGCGCGCCCTACATCTCGGCCTACGCGGCGTCCAAGCACGCCGTCATCGGCCTGACACGCTCGCTCGCGCTGGAGTTCGCGACGCGCAACATCACGGTGAACGCGGTCTGTCCGGGTTACACCGACACCGACATCGTGAAGCAGGCGATTGCCAATATCAGAGCCAAGACCGGGCGCAGCGAGGAGGAAGCGCTCGCTGCGCTCCTGGCCACCAATCCGCAGCGCCGCCTGATCGAGCCGCGTGAGGTTGCGAACGCGGTGCTCTGGCTCTGCCGGCCCGGCACGGAGAGCGTGACCGGCCAGAGTATCGTGATTGCCGGCGGAGAGGTCACCTGATGGCAAGAAGCAAGACTGCCTTGAAGCCCGTCGAGGCCGCGGTCGATGCGGAGACGCGGCTCCATGACGATCACCATGCATCGCTTCGGCTGTGGCTGCGTCTGCTCGCGTGCACCAGCCAGATCGAGAGTCGCATCCGCCAGAGGCTGCAGGCGACCTTCGACACGACGCTGCCGCGATTCGATCTGATGGCCCAGCTGGAGCGCGCTCCCGAGGGGCTCAAGATGAGCGAGCTGTCGCAGCGCCTCATGGTGACCGGGGGCAACATCACCGGCATCACCGATGGGCTGGAGAAGGAAGGGCTCGTGGCGCGTGAGGTGGATGCCGCCGATCGGCGGGTCTATCGCGTCAAGCTCACCGCGGAAGGCGGCAGGCAATTCCGTCAGATGGCGGCCGAGCACGAGCGGTGGATCATCGATCTCTTCACGGCGCTCTCGCCCAGGCAGAAGAAGCAGCTGATGGAGCTTCTGGGCGAGCTCAAGCAGCAACTCATGACTTCCAAGGGAGAATGACTCGGTGAGCGCAGCAAGCGAATTCGACCCGCAGTCGTACCGGCCGCGGCATTTCCAGTGGCGGCAGGAGAAGCGCGTCGGGGTCGTGACGCTCGATCGGCCCGAACGCAAGAACCCGCTCACCTTCGAGTCCTACGCGGAGCTGCGGGACCTGTTCCGCACGCTGGGCTCCACCGACCGGATCCGGGCAATCGTCATCACGGGCGCGGGCGGAAACTTCTGCTCCGGGGGCGACGTGCACGAGATCATCGGCCCGCTCACGCAGAGAGATCCGGAAGGGCTGCTCGAGTTCACGCGCATGACCGGAGATCTCGTCAAGATGATGCGTGCGTGTCCTCAGCCCATCGCCGCAGCGGTCGATGGCGTGTGCGCCGGCGCGGGCGCGATCCTCGCCATGGCTTCCGACTTCCGTCTGGGTACGCCCCGGGCGAGGACGGCGTTCCTCTTCACCCGCGTCGGTCTTGCGGGATGCGACATGGGCGCGTGCTCGATTCTTCCCCGCATCATCGGCCACGGACGAGCCGCGGAGCTCCTCTATACGGGACGCTCGATGTCCGCCGAGGAAGGCCTGGCCTGGGGGTTCTTCAACCGGCTCGTGGAGCCGGAATCGCTGCTCGGGGACGCGATCCGACTCGCCGGGCAGATCGCCGAAGGCCCGACTTTCGCCCACGCCATGACCAAGAAGATGCTGCACGCCGAGTGGCACATGCCGATCGATGCCGCGATCGACGCTGAAGCCGAGGCGCAGGCGGTCTGCATGCAGACGGAGGACTTCCGCCGCGCCTATCGCGCGTTCGTCGCCAAGCAGCAGCCGCGCTTCGAGGGGAACTGACTCCCATGGCCGTGGATCGCTTCCTCGATTGGCCATTCTTCACGGACCGCCATCGCGAGCTCGCCGCGGGCGTGAGTGCTTGGGCGGCGGCACGCTTCGAGCGGCGCGGGACGGCCGAAGATCGCGACTCCGTCGATGCCGCCTGCCGTCAGCTCGTCCGGGAGCTCGGAACTGCCGGTTGGACTCGCTACTGCATTCCCGCGGAGGCGGAACAGACTTCGGCTCGAAGCGGAGTGAGCGGCTTTGACGTCCGTGCGCTGGCCTTGATCCGGGAAACGCTCGCCCGGCACGATGCGCTGGCGGATTTCGCCTTCGCCATGCAAGGGCTCGGAAGCGGAGCAATCGCCCTCGCCGGCTCCGATGACCTCAAGGCACGTTATCTGCCCCGTGTGGCCGCGGGAGATGCCATAGCTGCCTTCGCCCTATCGGAACCCACCGCCGGATCGGACGCCGCGGCGCTGCAATGCCGCGCGACGCGTATCGGGGACGGGTACAGCCTGGAAGGCGAGAAGACCTGGATCTCCAACGGCGGCATAGCGGATTTCTACTGCGTATTCGCGCGCACCGGCACGCAGGGGCATCGCGCCGACGGAACCGCATCCGCTGAAGGAATCAGCGCGTTCGTGATCGACGCCGAGACCGCGGGTCTTTCGATCTCGAAGCGTATCGACACCGTATCGCCTCATCCGCTCGCGACCCTCCGATTCGAGAATTGCCGCATACCGGCGAGCCATCGGCTCGGTGCCGAAGGCGAAGGGTTCAAGCTGGCGATGCGCACGCTCGATATCTTCCGCACCTCGGTGGCGGCCGCCGCGCTCGGCTTTGCGCAACGGGCACTCGACGAAGCCCTCGCCCATTCGATCGATCGGCGCATGTTCGGCCGGACGCTCGCGGACTTTCAGCTCACGCAGGCGGCGCTGGCGGATATGGCCACCGGAATCGAGGCGGCGCGCCTGCTGACGTATCGGGCTGCGTGGCTGCGCGATCGCGGGGAACGCGCCTCGAGCGAAGTTGCCATGGCAAAGATGACCGCCACCGAGACGGCGCAGCAGGTCATCGATCGCGCCGTGCAGATGTTCGGCGGCCGCGGCGTTTCCCGTGGGGAGATCGTCGAGCGGCTCTATCGGGACATTCGCGCGCTGCGCATCTATGAAGGAGCCACCGAAGTGCAGAAGCTGATCATCGGCCGCAATCTCATCCAGCGCTGCGCGGGGAGAGGCACTTGAGCCTGTCACGATTCCTCCAGCCGCCGGGCTGGCGGCACCCCTCGGGGTACAGCAACGGCGTGATCGCCCAGGGCCGGCAGGTGTTCATCGCCGGCCAGGTCGGCTGGGATCCGAGCAACGGGCGCTTCACGAGCACGAGCCTCGCGGATCAGGTGATGCAGGCTCTCAGGAACGTGCTGTCCGTGCTCGCCCAGGCGGATGGGCGCCCGGAGCACATCGTGCGCATGACCTGGTATCTCACGAGCCGGGCCGAGTATCTCGCCCAGCTGAAGCAGATCGGAGCAGCCTACCGGGAGACCATGGGCAAGCACTTTCCGGCGATGACGGCGGTGGAAGTGACGGCGCTCGTCGAGCCGCAGGCGAAAGTCGAGATCGAGGCGACCGCCGTCATTCCGTAGAGGCAATTTCCCCTCCGGCGACAGCATCGCCAACCCCATCGCAGTAGTCACGGCCCGCGAAGCACACGTACTGCGCTGCGCCGACGTTCCGAAGGCGCTTGTGTACCTCACCCCTGGCGACTCGGGTGCCGGGCTTCGGCAACGCCCAAGCGGTCGGCATTACAGCGAGCATCCCGGTCGGGAGCTTCAGTGCGCCGGGTCTGTCTCGAGGTACCGCCGGAGGAGCTTCTTGAGAGCGCCGTCCCATCCCCACTCGTGACTGCGGGCGGAAGCTTCGGTCCGCAGGGCGGAGTGAAGCAGCGTGAGCTCGGTGCCTGTATCGATCGCACGCAGACGGAATTCGAGTCTCGATACGTTGTCCGCTTCGTCGGGCTCGCCGCCGATCGCCCAGCGCCAGCTCAGGATTACACGTTGCGGCCTCTCGATCTCGAGGAACTCCCCCGTGCATTCGTGCTCGCGACCGTCGGATGTGCGGAAGCGCACCCGAAAACTTCCGTTCACTCTGGAATCCACCACTGCGGACAGCGCCGGCTGGTCATCCGGTCCCCACCACGACGCAATGCCATCCGCGGTCACCAATGCGTCGAAAACGATCGCCGGCCGGGCAGCGATACGGCGTACGAGAACGGTCTCTGTCATTGTGCTGATCCTGGGGTTCCCGCTCCTTCGATTCCGGGTAGCGAGGCAGCCGGTCGAAGCGCCGGCTCCTACCCTCACGGCACACATTACCACCAAGTGAAGTGTGCGGTCAGCGACGAGGCCTGTCAAGTCGCACCTTGCCCCGCGCCCGTCCGAGGTTGTGGAATCCAGCGGCGAGGGGAACCCGTCCGCTGACAGCGCCCCCGGGGTGTCATCACGGCAGCGTGCGGCTTCATCACATTCTTGCTTCGGATCTGGTGCGCGCTGCTATGTTGGAGGTATGAGACTCATCGACAGCGTCGCGCAATGTCACACGCCGTTCGTGGTGCGTAACGGCACGGGCGGCCAGCTGACGGCACTCAATAACACCGCGGACTGCGCCGCGCTCGTCGAACGTTGCCCGCTGCGCTACGTGCTGAGCGACGACCTGACGCGCTTGTGTGTCGATCTGGCGTACTCCAAGGGTGCACGCGCAGTCGCCTGTGCGGATTTGCTGCATATGCCCGCGGAGATGCTGTGGCTGGAATGGAGCAACACGCCGTGGAAGGACGCCCTGCAGCAGTACGGTCTTCGGCTGGACCCCGCGCGCGCACGATGGGTGGGCCGCCGCGGAGCGTGGATTCGCGCAACGCGGGATGGCCGGCGTGGAGTGGTGCGCACGTTCTGGAGCGTCGGCGGCGAGGATGTGTTCGCCAGCAGTGTCGAGGCGTACTTCGACTTCGATACGGCGATCGGCGAGGAGCCGGAACCTGTCGACGGTAAGGAGGGTCTTGCCGGGAGAGTCTTTGACAACGAGCGCTCGGAGGAAGACATCCTGGGACGCTGCTTTCGCTTTCGCTACGAGCAGAGCTGGTCGGAGTACTACGGGAACGCTGGGCTCTCGGGTAAGCTGCGCCTCGCCCTGTGGCGGCATGCGCTCGGCACGATCGCCATGGACATTCCGATGCTGCTGGCCTTCCTTCTGCTGCTCGCCACACGCACCGGATTGCCGCAACGGCCACAGACATTCGAGCGCCTGAATCTCCGGCGGCTCCAGCGCGGCAAGCCACCGCTGCTGGATCACATCGAGGTCCGTGCTCCGCTGCTGCCCGAGTACCGCGAACACCGGCGAGGCGAGCCTGAGGCCACGCGACGCAGTCCGCGGCTCCACCACGTCCGCGGGCACCTCGTGCGTCGCGGGAGTCAGATCTTCTGGCGCGTACCCCATCTTCGCGGCAATGCGCGTTCCGGTGCGGTGCGCACGCGTACCGTGGTGTGGACTTTCGACGGGCCTCGCGCGCGTGCGGCAATGGTCGCGACGCCCGCCGCCGGGCGTGCGCATTGAGGCGACCAGGCTGAGTATCGTACCCGCTCAGTGGGGCCGCAGCTGCAGCTCGCGAAGCCGGTAGTCGATGACGAGTGCATCGAGGAGCCCCAGGGCGTCCATCCCGATCAGGAGGGCCGGCTCGCGCGTGAGCTGCCAGTGCTGGAAGATCCGCACCTCGCCATACGTGATGCGCGCCCCGCGGATTTCGATTCCACCCAGGACGATCGGCGGGCTCACGAACATCTCACCGCCCTTTACGGCCGTTGTGACGTCGAAGATCTGATCCGGCGTGCCCTGGGCATGGCGGCTTACGAGCGCCACCCGCAGCGCTTCATTGCCGATGCTCCTTTGGGCGCCGGTATCGATCACCACGTGCACCGCCACCTGATCCACGGAGCCGCGCACCATGAGCAGACCCGGGCCTGAGCGCTCCAGGGGAATCGTTACGTAGCCGATCGGTGCGCCTTGGCGGTGCGAGCGGGCGATCGTGACCCGGTCGTGGAGAAAGTCGATGTCGATCCGCTTGTGGACAAAGCCCGCAGTCCCGAGCACCCCCTGGGCTCCGCCGAGAGCGTCGGGAACGATCGGCAGTGCGACTGACCGGACCTCGAAATCGCCGACGGTGAGCGAGTCGACGCGAACAGTCGGAACGATCGCGCTGCCGGTTACGCCGCGCACCAGTACCGGATGGGAGAGATCCGGCGTGAGCCCCAGAGCAGCCGCGACTTGCGCCGTAATCGCGTAATCGCTCGCGCCGGTATCGAGCACGAGCCGGAATGGCCCGCGCCCGTTGATCATCACGGGTGCCCAGATGCGTCCTATCCGGTCCCGCCGGGTGGGTGCCACGAAGCGCGGCTCCGGCGCCCGGACCACCACCTGGGGCGCCGCCCACGCTCCCACAGCGAGGGGCCGCACCGGCGGCCCCGGTGGCATGACGCCCTCGCTGTCCGCACGGTGGCGGGGCAGCAGCGCGCCCGCGACCACCGCCAGCAGCAGAACAG
>DASZYK010000361.1:0-38319 GCA_035545455.1 Steroidobacteraceae bacterium | reverse complement strand
CGCGCGGGATCGACTTTCCCTATCTGCTCTCGATGCTGCACGACTCCTTCATGTCTCGGCCCAACACGATCGTCTGCCCGGGCGGCAAGATGGACCTCGCCATGCAACTCATCTTCACGCCGATGATCTGGAGGCTGATGGAGCGGCGCAAGGATTGCATTGCCCGCGAGCGTGGGTGAGCCGCGAAGCGGCGAACGACCGCGCAGGATGCGCGGGCTGGGGGCCCGGCCGCCATGGATGGCCAGTGGCACGGCGCCTCCCGCGAAGCGGCGAGCGACCGCGCAGATCGAGAGGAGATCGAGTGAGAAGTCCGAGCATCGAGGCTTTGATTTTCGACGTCGACGGCACGCTTGCCGATACGGAGGAGGCTCATCGCCAGGCGTTCAACGACGCGTTCCGCGCCCACGGTCTCGAGTTCCACTGGAGCCCGGCGCTCTATCGCGAGCTCCTGCGGGTGCCCGGCGGCAAGGAGCGTCTGGCGGCGTTTTTCGGCCGCACGCCTCTCACGGCTGACGATCGCGCGAGGCTGTCCGCAATGATTCCCTCCCTGCACGCGTCCAAGACGGCGTTTTACCGGGAAGGCATCGAGCGCGGCAGAGTGCCGCTGCGTGCCGGAGTGCGCCGGCTCATGACCGAGGCGCGCGCCGCCGGCGTGAGGCTGGCCATTGCCTCGACGACATCTCCCGACAACGTATCGGCGCTTCTCGAGGGGGCGCTCGGCGGGGACGCGCTCGACGAGTTCAGCGTGATCGCCACCGGCGATGTGGTGCCGCGCAAGAAGCCGGCTCCCGACATCTACCTGCTCGCGCTCGAGCGGCTCGGGGTCACCGCCCGGCGCGCGGTGGCGTTCGAGGACTCCGCGATCGGCATCGCGGCGGCGAAGGCGGCCGGACTCTTCACGGTGGCGACGCCGAGCGACTGGACCCGCGATGAGGATCTCGCCGCGGCGGACCTCGTGCTGCCTTCCCTGGGCGATCCGGGCTCGCCGCTCGGCGCGCTCCAGGCGCGGAGCCTCGGCGCGCCCTATCTGGGGCTCGAGCAGCTTGCGAACTTTCACAGGGCGACTCTGCCGCGGGTCGCGCTTTCCGGTTGACCACTCACTTCGGGAGAACGGCATGGCACTCATCTCGCTCCGGCAGCTTCTCGATCACGCGGCCGAATTCGGCTACGGCGTTCCGGCGTTCAACATCAACAACATGGAGCAGGTCCAGGCGATCATGCAGGCGGCCGCCGAGACCGACAGCCCGGCGATACTGCAGGCCTCGGCCGGAGCCCGCAGTTATGCCGGCGAGGCTTTCCTGCGCCACATCGCGCAGGCCGCGGTCGAGACCTGGCCCCAGATCCCCCTCGTGATGCACCAGGATCATGGCGCGAGCCCCGCGGTGTGCCAGGCATCGATTCGCTCGGGCTTCACCAGCGTGATGATGGACGGATCGCTGCGGGAGGATATGAAGACGCCGGCATCGTATGAGTACAACGTGGAGGTCACGGCGCGCGTCGCCGAGATGGCGCACGCGGTCGGCGTCTCGGTCGAGGGTGAGCTCGGCTGCCTGGGGTCGCTGGAGTCGGGACAGGCGGGGGAGGAGGATGGCGTCGGCGCGGAGGGAGCGCTCACCCGGGAGCAGATGCTGACGGATCCCGCCCAGTGCGTCGATTTCGTCGAGCGCACCGGAGTCGATGCGCTCGCCATCGCGATCGGCACGTCCCACGGTGCCTACAAGTTCTCCCGCAAGCCGACGCGCGAAGTGCTCGCGATCGCCCGGATCGAGGAGATCCACCGCGCGATTCCCGACACGCATCTGGTCATGCACGGCTCCTCGTCCGTGCCCCAGGAATGGCTGGCGCTCCTGCGCCAATACGGCGGCGAGATCCCCGAGACCTACGGTGTTCCGGTCGAGGAGATCCAGGAGGGCATTCGCCACGGCGTCCGCAAGGTGAACATCGACACCGACATCCGCATCGCCATGACGGCCGCGGCGCGCCGCTCGCTGGCTGCCAACCCTTCCGACTTCGATCCGCGCAAGTTCCTCAAGGCCGCGACCGCCGCGGCGCGCGAGATCTGCAAGGCGCGCTTCGAGGCGTTCGGCTGTGCCGGCAAGGCGTCGCGAATCCAGCCGCTGCCGCTCGAGAAGATGGCGGAGCGCTACGGGCGCCGCGAGCGGCTGCGCCGGGTCGGCTGACGCTTTCGGCGGGAGTCTTTCTTGCTCGGCTGTTGGGCGGAGTTCAGTCACCGCAAAGGAGGCATCATGCCATCGAAGAGCACCGCCGAGCGCGCCAGGCGCGACCTGCGGCAGGGAAAACGCCCGACGACCGCGGCCGGAGAGTTCGTGCACGAGGAGATCGAGCACGTCCGCCGCGGCAAGCACGGCGCGCGCTCGACCCGCCAGGCGATCGCCATCGGTCTCTCCAAGGCGCGCCGCGCCGGCGTGCCGCTGCCGCCGCCGAAGAAGGGCCGGGCAAAGTCCAAGACACGGCAATCGGCTGCACGGGACTATGAGACGGGGCAGGGCAGGCGCAAGCCCCGTGCGCCATCCTCGACGCGCAGCCGCGCGACCGAGGGAGCGCTCAAGCGCGAGGGGCGCTCCGCGGCGTCACGGTCGGCGCTGTCGGCTCATGCGAAACGTGCCGCCGCGGCACGTAGGCACCGGCGTAGCGACTCTCACGCCTCCGCGACGTGACGGTGCGTTTGGAGATCTCCGCACGCGGGTGCGGAGATCTCCCTGCGTGACCTGGGCCGCTCAGCTCGGCTTCTGTGTCGGCTTCGATGACCCGGCCGCGCCGCTTCGGCCGCGGCCGGATGGCCTGTCGCTGCGGCCGTCGTCCGTCTCCTTCGCGCTGCTGACCTCGTCCGCGAAGTAGAGCGGCCTCGCACCCTTGCCCGTGGCCGGATCCACGGCGAAGAGCAGGTCCGTCAGCTCGTCCGCGTGCTCCTCCTCCTTGGCCAGGATCTCTTCCATCATGACGCGGGTGGTCGGATCACGCTCGCCGAAGTACCGGATCATCTCCCGGTAGCTCTCGACCGCGATGCGCTCGGCGATCAGATCCTCGCGGATCATGTCGGCCAGCGATTCGCCTTCGCGGTACTCGCTGTGGCTGAGGTCGGTGAGCATCGCCGGATTCATCTCCGGCTTGCCGCCGAGCTGCTTGATGCGCTCGGCGATGCGCTCGGCGTGCTCCTGCTCCTCGCGCGCGTGCTCCCTGAACTCCTCCTTCACGGCCTGAGAGTGGATACCCGTCGCCATGAAGTAGTGGAACTGGTAGCGAAGCGTGCAGACGAGCTCGGTGGCGAGCGCCTCGTTGAGCAGCCGCACCGACTGCTCGCGATCGAGCTGGTAGTCGGGCGTGATCGCTCCCTCGGCGATGTGCTGGCGCGCGCGCTCGCGCAGCGCCTGGATCTGCTGCAGATGGGTCATCGGTCGGTTTCCTCCTGCCCGCCGCCAAGACAGCGTCTGCCGGGCGTGGGCGCATACGGTCTGCTGCCCGAGGCCAAGCAAGCCGCGCACCCGTGGCGGCTCCGCCACCGCGGCCGCTCCGTGCCGCAACGGGCTAGGGAGTCTTCCCGTCGATCCAGGTCTGCAGCACGTTGAGCCGGTCGTCGGCGAGAACGAGATTGGCGCGGTAGCCGGGCTCGATCCGACCGAGCTCGTGCGCGAGACCGAGGAACTCCGCGGGATGAAGGCTCGCCATGCGCACGGCCTCCGGGAGGGGAACGCCCAGGAGGGAGACCGCGTTGCGCACGCAGCTCGCCATGTCGATGTTGGATCCGGCGAGACGGCCGTCCTCGTCGAGGCAGACGTTGCCCGAAATGGTGATGTCGCGGCCCTGAAGCTTGAACGAGCGGGCGGCGGTACCGACGCTCGGCATGGCGTCGGTGACCAGCATGAAGCGGCTCGATGGCTTGCAGCGCAGGGCGAGGCGCAGCACCACCGGGGAGGTGTGCTGTCCGTCGACGATGATCCCGCACCAGCTGTCGAGGCTCTCGAGCGCCGCGCCGACGACACCGGGCTTGCGGCCGGTGAGCTGCGACATCGCGTTGAAGAGGTGCGTGAAGCCCGTGAGCCCGTTCTGGAGGGCGGCGGTCACCTGCGCATAGGTGGCATTCGTGTGGCCCGCGGAGACGATGACGCCGGCAGAGGCGAGCTTGCGGATGATCTCGGGCTTCGTCATCTCGGGCGCCAGCGTCACCAGAGTGCGCCCGATGCCGAGCGAGGTGAGCAATCCCACGGCGCTGGTGTCGAGCTCGCGGAGCTTGGCCGGGTCGTGCACGCCCTTGCGCTCGACGTTGAGGAAAGGGCCTTCGATGTGAATGCCGAGCACACCCGGCACGCCCGCCTCGATCGCCCCTCGAGCCGCGGCGATGGCACGCGCGACGACATCGAGGTCGGCGCTGATCAGCGTCGGCAGGAACCCTGTCGTGCCGAAGCGGCGATGAGCTTTCCCGATCTGCCGGATGGCCTCGACACTCGGCGAGTCGTTGAAGAGGACGCCGCCCCCGCCATTGACCTGCGAGTCGATGAACCCCGGCAGCAGCATGTTGCCCCGGAGATCGACCTGTGCGGCGCCGCGGCAGCGCGGGTCACCCGAGGGAACGATGTCGACGATGCGTCCACCCTCGAGCAGAACGCACTGTCCTTCGACGAGCGCCTGCTCGCGCAGCACCCGCCCGTTGAGAAGCGCGATGGGCATCAAACGGTCTCGGTCACTTTCCTCAGGTGGGGCGGCCGGTCGGGATCGAGACCGCGGGCGAGGGACAGCGCGTTGGCCATGCGATAGAAGGTCTGGGCGATCAGCATGGGCTCGATCACCGGATGCGCGGGCTCCGCGGCGAGGTGCAGGGCGCCCGGGCAGCGGGAGCCTGCGATCATGACGTCCGCCCCGCGGCCCACGAGCTCGCCCGCGAGCAGCTCGACGCCGGCACGGGCCTCGTCGTTCTGGGAGAAGACGAGCACGGGGAAGCCCGGCCGTACCAGCGCCATGGGGCCGTGACGCAGCTCCGCGGCGCTCACGGCCTCGGCGTGCAGGCCGCAGGTCTCCTTGAGCTTCAGTGCCGCCTCCTGCGCCACGCCGAGTCCCATTCCCCGGCCGACCACGAAGAGGTCGGCCGCCGTCCGCAAGCGATGGACCGCGGCGCTCCAGTCGAGACTCCAGGCCCGCTCGAGGTGCTTCGGCGCCTTGCGGATTTCCTCGGACAGCTCGCGGTCGCCGGCCCAGCACGCCACGAGATGAATGATGGCTGCGAGCGAGGCGATGAAGGACTTGGTGGCGGCGACGCTGGTCTCGGCTCCGGCGCAGAGCGGCACCACGTGATCGGCCCGCTCGGCGAGCGGGGAGTCCCTGGCGTTGACGAGAGCCACGACCATCGCGCCGGCTTCGCGCGCCTTGCCCACGGCGGCGAGGAGGTCGGGGCTCGCGCCCGACTGCGAGATCGCAAGGCATAGGGTGTTCGTCAGGTCGGGACGCGTGTCGTAGACGGAGCTGACGGACGGCGCGGCGGAGGAGGTGAGCACGCCGAGGCGCGTCTCGATCAGGTATTTGGCGAAGGTCGCCGCGTGATCGGAGCTGCCGCGCGCGCAGGTGACGACCGCGCGCGGCGCCAGAAGCCGCAAGCGCTCGCCGAGCCGCTCCATGTCCTCGGCGTTGGAGAAGAGCTGATCCCGAACGGCCTGCGCGGCCTGTCCGGCCTCGACGTGCATGCGCGTCGACAGCTCGCGCGAGCTCATGACGACACGCTCAGCTCGGCGACGAAATCGTAGATGTCGCCGCGGTAGTAGGACTGCGTGAATTCCACCGCGCGGCCGTCCTTGAGGAAGCCCAGGCGCTCGACGAGCAGGCCCGCGTCCTTCTCCTTCGCCTGCAGCAGTTCGGCCTGCTCGGCCGTGAACAAGACCGCGCGCAGGCGTTGCAGCGCGCGCACGGGGCGGTTGCCGGCACGTTCCAGCGCTTCATAGAGCGATGACTCCACGGCATCGAGGGACGGCAGACAGGATGCGAGCACGGTGGCGTACTCGACCGACATCGGCAGGTCGTCCGCGAAGCGGATGCGGTGAAAACGGTAGACGGGCGTTCCGGGGCTCGAGCGCAGCGTGAGCGCCTCCTCGGGAGTGACACTGCCGGTGGACTTCTTCAGCCAGACGCTGTGCGGCGTACGGCCGCGAGCGCGCATGTCTTCGGAGAACGAGGTGAGCTTCGAGAAGTTCTTCTCGACGCGGGCGCAGACGAAGGTGCCCGAGCCCTGGCGCCTCACCAGCATCCCCTCACCGATCAGACCTTCGATCGCCTTGCGGACCGTGATGCGCGAGACGTGGAAGTCGTTGGCGAGGTCGCGCTCGGGGGGCAGCGCATCATCGGGACCCAACACCCGGCTCTCGATCGCCTGGCGCAGAGCCCGCTGCAGCTGCAGATAAAGCGGAAGGGAGCTGGATTCATCCAATCCGCCCAGGGTTTGCGACAGCGTCAAAGCTTCTCTCCCACTCGGGGTGCGGCCATCTGAGATATTACCAATACAAGACCAGTTTGTGCCATGGCGTCAAGAGTGTCAATGATAAGTTACTGTAAATACGCGCAAAATAGACTAGATCGACGAATGGTCTTCATTGGGATAGCATTTTATCAGTATTGGTACTATAGTGGCATTGAACTGGTCCCTCCGTGACGGGGCGGTCTCGATTTAACGACAACATCGGGGTGAGAGAGAGCCATGAGAATCTCAAGGTCAACGTTGATCGGCACCGCCGTCGCGGTGGCGCTGTTCGGCGGCAACGCCTTCGCACAGGCTTCGGGCCCGCAGAGCGCTGCGAGCAAGTCGGAGACGGACAATGCCGCGCCTCTGCAGGAGGTCGTCGTCACCGGCATCCGCTACTCGATCAAGAAATCGCTGGCCGTCAAGCGCGCCGCAACGAACATCACCGAGGTCGCGACGGCCGAGGACATCGGCAAGCTGCCCGACAAGAACGTGGCCGACGTGCTGCAGCGCCTGCCTGGAGTGGACACCCAGTCGGCAGCCAGCGGTGAGGGCGGCTTCGACGAGAACAACCGCGTGAGCATCCGCGGCACGCCCGCGAGCCTGACCCAGACCACGATCGACGGCCATGACGTGGCCACGGGAGACTGGTTCCTCCTCGATCAGTTCCAGACCGTCGGCCGGAGCGTGAGCTACGATCTGCTGCCATCGGAGATGGTGGCGAGCACGGTCGTCGCCAAGTCCCAGTCGGCGGAAATGGTCGAAGGCGGGGTGGCGGGAAGCGTCGACATCAAGACGCCCCGTCCGCTGAACTACAAGCCCGGACTCACCGGCTCGGTAACCGGCGGCGCCGTCTACTCCGATCTGCCCTCGAAGGTGAACCCGCAGGCCAACGTGCTCCTCAGCTGGAACAACGGCGCGGTCGGCATGCTCGCGATGGGCTTTTACGAGAAGCGCAGCGTGCGGCGGGATGGCGAGGAGGTGCTGGGCTACAGCGCCCCGCCCACCGGCGGCGTGCCCGCAGCGACTGCCGCCGCCTGGCAGGCGGCGAATCCTTCGCTGCCGGACGCCACCGGGGCGACCTTCCCCACGCTCATCGGACAGGCCCTGTTCGAGCAGACGCGCAAGCGCGAAGGCGGGCTGATCGATCTGCAGGCGAAGCCGTCGGACGCCCTGTCGCTCGATCTCACGGCCTTCTACTCGCATATGGATGCGGACAACTTCAACGACAACTTCATGCTGTGGGGCAACAACCTCTTTGGCTCTCCAGCATATGTGCCGACGTCACTCACCATTCAGAACGGCACGGTGGTCGCCGCAAGCTTCCCGACGCAGGCCGGAGCTCCGGCCTCGGCTGTCTACGATCAGATCTCCCGCCCCGGCGCGGCTTCAGAGACGTCCTTCATCAATCTCGACGCCACGCTCGCCGCGACCGATCACCTGACTTTCGATGGCCAGGTGGGCTTCACCTACGGCCTCGGCAAGACGCCGACCGAGCCGGCATACGAGGCCGCGGGCGGCAACGGCGCCTCGTACCGGATGAACGGCCTGAACTCCGTCATCAGCGTGACATTCCCCGGTCTCAATACGGCGAGCCCGTCGCAGTTCTCCACCAGCTGGGCGTGGAACGACATCGAGCACACGATCGACAAGGAGTCCTATGCCAAGCTCGACGCGACGGTGAAGTTCGATGACGGTGTGTTCGAGGACGTCAAGGCCGGCGTGCGCTTCGCGCATCACGAGCGCGAGGTGGCGTTCCCGGAGGACGATGGCTGCACCAGCTACTGCTGGTCGAACATGCCGGTCTACACCGGTCTGGAGTATCCCACCAATTACCAGGACATGATCACGAGCAACAGCCCGTGGCGCGGCAACATCTTCATGTATTCGCAGGAGGCGATCGCGGCCTATGCTGCTCTCGCGAATTCCAGCGGCCCCAGCCGGTACTACTGGCAGGGCGCGTTCGACGTGAGGGAGAACGCCGCTGCCGCGTACATCATGGCGGACGTCGGCGGCGATCACTGGAGCGGCAACTTCGGCCTGCGCCTGGTGAACACGCTCGAGGAGGTGCTGACCAACGTCTCGGGCGGCCCGAATCCGCTGACCTTCTCCGCGTTCGGCAACTTCACGCCGACGGAGATCGACAATCGCTACTTCAACGTCCTGCCGAGCGTGAACTTCAAGTTCGATCTGGCGAAGGACGTGATCCTGCGCGCCTCCGCGGCGGAGACCATGGCGCGGCCGGACTACAGCGCGCTCGGCGGCTCGGTGAGCCTGACGGATCTCAATCTCACCGGCAACGGCGGCAATCCGAATCTCAAGCCCGTGCGCGGCGCCGTCTACTCGACGGACGTCGAGTATTACTATGGCCCGGAGTCCATGATCGAAGCCGGGCTGTATTACATGGACCTGGCGTCCTATATCGATTTCGGCAATACGCAGGCGACGTATTTCGACATGACGCTCAACAGGCCGGCGCTCTACACGATCACCTCGCCCTTCAACACCACCGCGGAGATCAAGGGCGCGGAGCTCGCCTGGACCCAGGCGCTGCCGTTCGGCTTCGGTGTCAACGCGAACTTCACGCTGTCCAACGGTTCCTCGGGCGACGGCGGGCCGGTGGTCGGCGATTCGAAGTACACGTACAACATCGGCGGCTATTTCCAGCGCGGGCCGATCAGCGCCAACCTCGACTACAGCTATCGGTCGCATTACCTGGTGGGGCTCGACCGCAGCTCGCTCGAGAACGAGGCCGACTGGCGGAATCTGGACGCGGCGGTGAATTACACCATCAGCAGCCACTTCGCGCTGAGCTTCAATGCGCTCAACCTCACCAACGAGACGATAAAGTACTACGCGGCCAACCTCACGCAGCCGCGCTCGTTCTATACCAACGGCCGGCAGTTCTATCTCACCGCGAGCTTCAAGTTCTGAGCCGGGGACCGGTATTCAGGGAGTCTCGAGGGCCGCACGGGGCGCTCGGGGTCACGGCGGGCCAACCCCCGGCCGGCCGTGATCCGAGCATCCCCGGCGGCCAGGGGCGGCGGGGCCGGCGCGCCCGGCAGCCGGGCCATCACGGTCCGAGCGGGTTACCATCTGCCATGACTTCACGCATGCTGTCCGTCATTTTTCCGGCCGCGGTCGTTCTCTGCCTCGCGGTGTCGAGCCGGGCGGGGGCGGCACCCCGGATCGCCGCGTACTACGATGGCGGCATGCCGGTATCCGGGATACCCGCCGCGCAGATCGACGATCTGATCTACGCTTTCGGCGAGCCGAGCGACGCCGGCGCATGTGCGCCGCCCACCGCCGCGCAGGAGGGCACATTCGCGGCGCTGCGCGAACTGCGCCAGCGGCATCCCGGCTTGCGCCTCATCGCGTCCATCGGCGGCTGGGACGCGGCCCCGCAATACTCCGACATCGCGCTCACCGATCGATCCCGCGGCAGGTTCGCCGCCAGCTGCGTGCAGACGTTCGTGGTGGAGCAGGGCTTCGACGGCATCGATCTCGATTGGGAATTCCCGGTCCACGGAGGCATGAACCGCTCCCGGCCCGAGGATCGGGCCGATGCCACGGCGCTGGTGCGGGAGTTTCGCCGCCAGCTCGATGCGCTGGGGCGCAAGCGCCATCGCCGCTACCTGCTCACCGTGGCGACGCCCGCCGGAACCTGGCAGCAGGGCGGCGCCTATTCGGTCGGCGACAGCTATGATCTCGGGGCGCTCGCGCGCGCGGTGGACTGGCTGAACGTCATGACCTATGACATGAACAACATCTTCAGCCCGGTGAGCGGCTTCAACGCGCCGCTCGATGCCGATCCGCGCGATGCGGCGCCGGCGCCCCAGCGCTCCCGCGACAACCTGACCGGCGCGGTGCGCTACTACGAATCCCACGGCGTGCCGGCGGCGAAGATCATGTTGGGCGTGGCGTTCTACGGGCGCGGGTTCACCGGCGTCTCGCCGCGGAACGCGGGGCTCTATTCGAAGTACACCGGGGGTTATGACGAGACACCCTGGAAGATCATCCGCTCCCGATTGCTCACCAGCCCGGACTGGGTACGCCATTGGAGCGCCACCGCCCAGGCGCCCTGGCTGTACAACGCCAGCCAGCGCATCTTCTTCACCTACGACGATCCCCTCTCGCTCGGCATCAAAGCCGATTTCGCGCGCCGGCAGCGCCTGCGCGGGGTGATGATCTGGGTGCTGGGCGAGGACGATCCCGGAAATTGCCTGTTGAACGCGCTCGCGTCGCATCTCGCGACGGATGGCTCGCAGCAACATGCGCGCAACTGAGCCGCGGCGCCGTCTCGTCCTGCTGTCCCCGCTCGCGGGCTGGAGCACGCCGCTCGATGAGATCCCGGACCCCGTCTTCGCCGGCAGGATGCTGGGCGATGGGCTCGCGGTGGATCCGACGGGCGCCACGCTGCATGCCCCCTGCGATGGGCAGATCATCGCCCTGCCGGAGTCCAGGCACGCGGTCACGCTGCGCAGCGACTTCGGCGCCGAGATCCTCATGCACGTCGGCATCGATACGGTGGGGCTCGCGGGCGAGGGCTTCGAAGCGCACGTGAGCCTGGGCCGACGGGTGGCGGCCGGCGACCCGCTCGTCACTTTCGATCTGGACCTCATCGCCCGGCGCGCGAAGAGTCTGCTCACCCCGGTTCTGGTGATGGAGGGGTGTGGACTCACGGTCCTGCGCAGCAGCGTGGGCCGCGAGGTCGCGGCGGGTGAGTTTCTGATGGAGGTCGCTCCGCTCGAGCGCGCGGGCGTGCCGGAAGGCCCGGGAGAAGAGGGCTCCGGCGCGACCGTTGAGGTCCGGCGAGTGCGAGTCGCGCTCGAGCACGGCATCCATGCCCGCCCGGCCGCGCAGATCGTGAGCGCGCTCAGGAGCCTGGCCGGGCAGGTCGAGCTTGCCGTCGAGGGGCGCACCGCCAACGCGCGCAGCACCGTGGCGCTGATGAAGCTCGGCGCCCGCAAGGGGGATGACATACGGGTCCGCGCCGCCGGCAGGGATGCGGGACGCGCCATCGATGCGGTCGCGGCCGTTCTGACCGGCGCGCATGAGAATGCTGTCAGCTCTGCGCGGGCGGTACCGCGCCCTCCAGGCGCTGGACTCGCTGCCACTTCGCAACTACTGACTGCCGTGACGAGTACCGCCGTGGAAGTGCGCGCCGGCGCCGCGCTGCCGGGTGTCATCGCGAGCCGGGGACTTGCCGTCGGACAGGCGGTACGGCTCCGCGCCCGGGAGATCGAAGTGACCGAGGCCGGCGCCGGGGTCTCGCACGAGAGCCTGCAGCTGGAACGGGCGCGAGCGCAGGTCCGGTCGAGGCTGGAATCCGCTCTGTCGTCTGCGTCGGGCACGGCGCGCGAGATCGTCGAGGCGCATCTGCAGCTGCTCGAGGACCCCGAGCTCACCGAGAAGTCGCTCACGCTCATTTCTGACGGAGCGAGCGCAGCATACGCGTGGCGGCGGACGATCCGCGGCAGCATCGAGGCGCTGCGCGCGCTCGGCGATCCACGGATGGCGGAGCGCGCGGATGACCTGCTCGACCTGGAGGGGCAGATGTTGCTCGCCATGAGCGGCCATCCCGGCGCGGCGATTCAGCTTCCCGCTGATGCCATTCTGCTGGCCGAGGAGCTGCTGCCGTCGCAGCTCGTCGGCCTGGATGCCGCGCGGCTCGCGGGCATCTGTCTCGCGGCCGGCGGGGCCACTTCGCACGTATCGATTCTGGCGGCCGCAATGGGCATTCCGGCGCTGGTCGCGGTCGGGCCCGGCTTGCGGCAGATCCTGGACGGGACGGCGCTGCTCCTCGATGCCGACGCCGGCCTGCGGCACGTCGATCCGGGCGCGGAGCGCCTCGCCGCAACGCGCCGTCAGCTCGAGCTCCGGGCCGCCCGGCGCGCCGCGGAGCGCGAAGCCGCGCAACGGGACTGCTGCACGGCCGACGGCACGCGCATCGAGGTATTTGCCAACGTGGGATCGCTCGCGGACGCCCATGCGGCCGTACGCAATGGCGCCGAGGGCTGCGGCCTGCTGCGGACGGAATTCCTGTTCCTGGAGCGCGAGACGCCCCCGAGCGAGGCCGAGCAACATGCCGAATACCAGCGGCTCGCCGAGACGCTCGCCGGCAAGCCGCTGACGATTCGAACGCTCGACGTCGGCGGCGACAAGCCGATCCCGTACCTGCCCATGCCCGCCGAGGAGAATCCCTCGCTCGGGCTGCGCGGCGTGCGCACCAGCCTCTGGCGGCCCGATCTGTTGCGCCAGCAGCTGCGCGCCATCCTGAGAGTGCGCCCCCGCGGCCAGTGCCGCATTCTCCTGCCCATGATCACCGATGTGGCGGAGATCCGCTCCGTGCGCTCCATGGCGCAGGAGGCGTGCGCCGGGATCGGCCGGCAGGAGCCGATCGCGCTCGGCGTGATGATCGAGACGCCGGCCTCGGCTCTGATGGCGGATGCGCTCGCAGCGGAAGCCGACTTCTTCTCCATCGGCACCAACGATCTCACGCAATACACGCTCGCGATGGATCGGGGGCATCCGGAGCTCGCCGCGCGTCTCGATGCGCTGCACCCGGCGGTGCTGCGGCTGATCGCGCGCACCGCCGAAGCGGCGCACGCGCGCGGGCGAGGGGTGGCGGTGTGCGGCGGTCTCGCCTCCGATCCGGCCGCCGCCCCCATCCTGATCGGCCTCGGGGTGCATGAGCTCTCGGCCGTGCCCGCGGTCATTCCGCGGTTGAAGGCGCTCATCCGCAGGCTGAGTCTGGCGGACTGCGCCGGCCTCGCGCGCCAGGCGCTCGAGCAGAGCTCCGCGGAGGCGGTGCGGGCGCTCGCGCTGCCGCTGGCGCCACGTGAGAGCGAGCCCGACTCGGTGGGATGAGGTGATCGGTGACATCGCAGGCCTTCGCGAGCAGCTCATGAAACAACTCCTCGCCCAACTGCAGAGGATCGGCGGCGCGCTGATGCTGCCGATCGCGGTGCTGCCGGTCGCAGCGCTGTTGCTGCGCTTCGGCCAGCCGGACCTGCTCGACCTGCCCGTCATGCGGGCGGCGGGACAGGCGATCTTCGACAATCTCGGCCTGCTCTTCGCGGTGGGCGTCGCGATCGGGCTCGCGCGTGAGAACCACGGAGCCGCCGGGCTCGCGGCCGTCGTCGCCTACCTCGTCACCACCCGCGGCGCGGCGGTCTTCATCACTCCGCCCGCGGCGCTCCTGGCGCTGACCGGACAGGCGCGTGATCTGGCCATCGAGGCCTTCAAGTCCGGCGAGCTCCGGACCCTGACGGTCCCGGTCGGCATCCTCTGCGGGCTCCTGGGCGGAGCGCTCTACAACCGCTGCCACCGCATCCGTCTGCCGAGCTATCTCGCCTTCTTCGGCGGCCGGCGGTTCGTGCCCATCGTGAGCGGGCTCGCGGCGCTCGGGCTCGCGGCCGTGTTCGGCCTCGAATGGCAGCGGCTCGAGCACGGGATGGAGTCGCTCAGCCGCGCGGTGCTGGCGGCGGGACCCTGGGGGCTCTTCGCCTACGGGGTGCTCAACCGCATCCTGATCGTCACCGGGCTGCACCACGTCATCAACAGCATCGCCTGGTTCGTGCTCGGCAGCTATCACGGCCATACCGGAGATCTCAACCGCTTCTTCGCCGGCGACCCGCACGCCGGGGCCTTCATGGCGGGATTCTTCCCCGTGATGATGTTCGGCCTGCCGGCCGCCTGCCTGGCGATGTACCACACGGCGCTTCCCGAGCGGCGGCGCGCGGTCGCCGGACTTCTCGCATCCATCGCGCTGACCTCGTTCCTCACCGGCGTGACCGAGCCCGTGGAGTTCTCATTCATGTTCCTCGCGCCCGCGCTGTACGCCGTGCACGCGCTCCTCACGGGCCTGGCGTTCATCATCATGAGCGCACTGCACGTGCGGCTCGGCTTCGGTTTCTCCGCGGGACTCTTCGACTACATTCTCAACTTCAAATTCGCCAGCCATCCGTTGCTGCTGCTGCCGGTCGGAGCGGCCTACTTCGGGCTGTACTACGGCGTCTTCCGTCTCGCCATCGTCAGGCTCGATCTCAAGACGCCCGGGCGGGAAGATGCGGACGGCGCCGCGGCGACGGCGGCAGCCCTGACATCGACAACGGATTCCATCGATCGCGCGCGCTCCTACGTCACGGCGCTCGGAGGCGCCGGCAACCTGCAGTCGGTCACCGCCTGTACGACGCGCCTGCGCTTGATCGTCAGGACGCAGGAGACGGTGGACGTCGAAGCCCTCAAACGGCTGGGCGCGCGCGGAGTCGTCCGGCCTTCCGACACCGCGTTGCAGGTGGTGGTCGGTCCGACTGCGGATCAGCTCGCGAGCGAGATACGCGAGGCCATGGGATCGCTGCCGAAGGGGAGTCCGGCGGCTGAGGCGATACGCGCAGTGACTCCACCGCAACGCCCTCGCGAATCGACGCCGGCTCCGGCCGCGCCGGCACCGGGAGAGGAGACTCTGCGGCAGCTGCTTGCCGCGCTCGGCGGCCGGGCCAACGTGCGCGCCATCGAGCCGGCGTCGTCGCGCCTGCGGATCCGGGTGGCGGACAGCAGCGCAATCGACGGCGCGGCGATCCGCGGCCTCGGCATGCGTGGCGTGGCGGTCGCGGCCACGGACTGCGTGCACGTCATCGTGGGACCGGCCGCGCAGGCGGCGGCCGCCTCGTTGCGAGAGCTGCTGGCCTCCTGACGCGCGAGCCGGCGTAGTCTCCCTGTTGTTGCGGGCGCACCGTTTGCGAGGCATCAGGGCGTCAGGAGTCTGCTCGACGAGGCCGCGGTCACGCTGGAGCCCGAAGGGCAGGGATTCAGGATCAGCCGCTGCGCGCTCACGCTGCGCGCCAAGGTGCCCGATCCCGACGCGCCGCCCTTCGCCCGGATGGCGGGGGATGGGGAGAAGAGCTGCCCGGTATCCAGGCTCCTGAACGCCGGGATCACCCTCGATGCGAAACTCGTCTGACGCCCCTCGGGGCGATATCATGAGCGCCGTCCCGCGCCCCAGCCAACCAGTCCACAAGGAGTCCCGCGATGGCCAACGAATCCAGAAAGACCGCCACCCTCGATACCCCGTCGGGCCTTTCCCAGGAAGCGGTCCGCGACATCCCGCCCGCGCTCACCACGCTGCTCGCCGACACTTTCGCGCTCTATCTCAAGACGAAGAATTTCCACTGGCACATGTCAGGACCGCACTTTCGCGACTGGCACCTGCTGTTGGATGAGCAGGCGACGCAGATCGACGGGATGACCGACCCGATCGCGGAGCGGGCGAGGAAGATCGGCGGCGCCACCCTCAAATCGATAGGGCAGATCTCCAGGCTGCAGCGCCTGAAGGACAACGACGCGAGCTTCGTCACCCCGAGGGACATGCTGGCCGAGCTGCGGGAGGACAACAGGCAGCTCGCCGTGTACATGAGGGAGCTGCACGGAGTATGTGACGAGCTGGGCGACGTGGCCACGGCGAGCCTGCTCGAGAACTGGATCGACGAGACGGAAAGACGGGTGTGGTTCCTCTTCGAGGCGACCCGCCACGCCGAAGGTTAGCCCGGGAGCGGCGCCTCGGCGCTGTCGCGCCGGGACGGACGATCAATGGGGGTTGGTGGTGAACCCCCGCGGCCGCGGCAGGCCGACGGGGGTCACCGTTGCGGCACCCTTGGCGCCGCACTTCGAGCAGCGCAGGCGCGGCGTCAGGCTCTCGAGGCTCGTCGACCAGCCGACGAGGCGGGCCAGCGCCTGCGCCGCGATGTCGCGCGAGGCGCCGCAGGCCGGACATCTCACGCGCACCAGAAACTGACCGAAGCGGTCATCGAGCTTCTTCACGTCGCGCAGCTCTCGCATGCGCGCAAGGTTAGAAAGCGGACGGGCTCCTGTCCATGCAGTTGCCCGGGCACAGGCCTACTGGATGAAAGCCGTGCGGCTCCGGCTCAGCGGGAACACGCAAATTCCGGAACCCGCCCCGTCCCCGATGATTTCTGGAGAAGTGTCCCGGGATCAGGGGTTATTTGATGAAAGCGGTTCTCACACTGCTCGGAATCGTGTTCATCATCGCGTGGCTCGTGCTCTGGCTCGCGGTGAAGATCACGTTCGGCGCCATTCACCTGCTGGTGGTGATCGGGGTGATCCTGGTCGTCCTCGCCCTCGTCAAGGTGGTTTAGCCCCGCCGTTCGGCAAATGCGGCAGAGCGCAGGCCAGCGTTCTGCGCGGGGCACGGCGCCGGGTCTTCGCGAGGACAATGTTCTCGGAATCCACTGTACGATGGACATCGAGAACACCTTCCGGGGGGGGGCGGTGCCGCCCATGAGCAACAACGCAGAAGCCTTCGAGCACTGGATTCGGACTTCGTTCGTGCAGATGAACACGGAGCTGGAAGATCTCTACTTCGCGCAGGAGGACCGGTCGCGCGTCATCGGTGTGGGCGACGGCATCAAGCACGCCTTGCGCGACGAGGGGCACGCGCACGTTGCCGCCCTGCGGGCCGAGGGCAACACGGGCGAGGGCTTCGATAGCGCCTTCGGTGTTCTCGGCAACGTCGGCATGTACCTCGGCGCCTTGAGGCGCCACGAGCTCACGAATCCCGCCCGCGAAGACCGCTCGCCGTTCCCGGAGGCTTCCTCTCTCGCCGTCCACTGCGGCGCTTCTCTCGGCATGGCGCCCAGGTTCTCGACCGCGCATCTGACCATCCACAACAGAGCCCGCGCGGGCGTGCGCAAGAGCTTCACGTCCCTCGAGGACGAAGTTCTCTTCATCGACGAGAACACCCGCGGCATTCTGTCCCTGCAGCGGGCGGCGGATGCGCTCACGAGCATCGTGCACGTCGGCGTATCGAGTCCCGTCGCGGACGTGATGTTCGAGGCCGCCAGGCAATCGCTGCGGGAAGTGATGCAGGCCAACAGCCGGCTGATGGAGCGCCTGGACGTCGCGCGGTTCTTTCATTCGGTGCGTCCCTATTACAAGCCCTACCGGGTGGGGCGGCAGGAATACCGCGGCGCCAATGCCGGGGATTTCTCGGGCATCAACGAGATCGACCTGCTGCTCGGGCTCTGCCGCGCGAACGATCCCTACTACGGGCAGCTTCTCGTCGACAAGATGCTCTTCATGCTGCCGGCCGACCAGGCGCGCCTCAAGGAGTGCATGGCGCGCAAGAGCCTGTTGGATGAGCTGCTCGAGCTGCTCGGGGAGCACGTCGCCACGGACTGGTTTCAGCGCAATGCGCGCGCCTTTCTGGAGGTATGCGATCTCTTCGGGCGGACGGCCGCGCAGCACCACGATGAGCTGGTGAAGCGCTTCATCGAGCAGCCCGCGGCGACGCTCGGCGAGGAGCAGTCGCCGGGCCTGACGGCGAGCGGGCCGCCGCTGCCCGTGCTGCTGCGCTCGCTCGAGGTGCTGCGCGACCTGCGGCTCGCCGCCGAGCGGCCGGACATCGCGACCCGGCACGACGACCTGGCCAGGCTTCGGGCGGCGGTGGCGTCCTGATGACGGACACGGGCAGTCTCATGAGGCTCAGGGAGCTCATCGAGAGCATCCGGATCGGCCTGCTCACGACCGTAGACCTGGAAGGATCCCTCCATGCACGGCCCATCGAGACGCTGCGCTGTGACACGGATGGGACTCTGTGGTTCTTCACCGACCATCAGAGTCCGAAAGCCGGCGAGCTGTCCCGCGACACGCGCGTGAGCGTCGGCTATTCGGAGCCGTCGAAGAACATCTATGCCGTCGTGTCGGGTCGCGCCCGGATCCTGCACGACAGGGCCCTCGCGGAGGAACTCTGGACTCCGGGTCAGAGAGCCTGGTACCCGAAGGGAGTGGCTGACGAGCATCTCGCCATCCTTCGCGTGACCCTCGAGCAGGCGGAATACTGGGAGACTCCCGGCAGAGTCTCCTACCTGCTGGCCGCGGCGGCGGCGATGGTCACCGGCAGGCCCGCCACGGTCGGACAGGGACAGAAGCTGCCCTGAGCCGGCGGGCTCAGAAGGCGTTGTGACCCGTCAGCTCCCGCCCGATCGTGAGCTGATGGATGGTCTCGGTGCCCTCGTAGGTGATGACGCTCTCGAGGTTCAGCATGTGGCGCACGGGCACGTACTCCGCGCTGATGCCCGCGCCACCCAGCATGTCGCGGCAGTCACGGGCGACATCGAGGGCCATGCGGCAGTTGTTCCACTTCGCCAGCGACACGTGAGGCGGCCGCATCCTCCCCTCGTCCTTGAGACGGCCGAGCTGCAGCGCGAGCAGCTGGGCGGTCGTGATGCGCCGGGCCATGTCGGCCAGGCGGATCTGGATGGTCTGGTTCTGGGCGAGCGGCCGCCCGAAGAGGACGCGGGTCTTCGAATAATCCAACAGCTGCGCCAGGCAGGCCTGCGCCGCGCCGATCACACCCCAGGCGATTCCGTAGCGCGCCTGGGTGAGGCACGAGAGGGGGCCCTTCAGGCCCACGACGCCGGGCAGCACGTTGCCCTCCGGCACGACCACATTGTCGAAGAAGAGCGCGGAGGTGACCGAGGCCCGCAGCGAGAACTTGCGCTCGATCTCCGGCGCGGCGAAGCCCGCAGTTCCCTTCTCCACGATGAAGCCGCGGATCCCTTCCTCGGTCATCGCCCAGACGACCGCGAGATCGGCGATGGCGCCGTTGGTGATCCACATCTTCGAGCCGTTCAGCACCCAATCCCTGCCGCGCCGCCTGGCATGGGTCTTCATGTTGGCCGGATCGGAGCCGCCGTGCGGCTCGGTGAGCCCGAAGCAGCCGATGAGCTCCCCGCGCGCCATGCCGGGAAGGTACTTCTGCTTCTGCTCCTCCGACCCGTAGGCGTGGATCGGATACATGCAGAGCGATGATTGCACCGAGACGAAGCTGCGGATGCCGGAGTCGCCGCGCTCGAGCTCCTGGCAGATGAGACCGTAGCTGATGGCGTTGAGGCCCGCGCAGCCGTAGCCCTTCAGCGAGGATCCGAGGAGGCCGAGAGCCGCGAGCTCCGGGACGAGCTCCCGCGGAAAGCGATGCTCCTCGAAGCACTTCTGGATGATGGGCAGCACCTTCTCGTCGACGAGCCGTCCTACGGACTCCTGCACCATGCGCTCCTCCTCGGTGAGGGCGCCGGCTATATCGTAGAGATCGAGGGGGTTCAGGGACATGGCAACTCGTGATTCCGGGTAGGGTGGGGCCGCGGCTCGGGGATGCGCAGCTTACGGGATCACCGCGGCCGCCTCAATTTCCACCTTGGCCTCGTCTCGATGAGCGCGGTCACCTCGGCGGCGGTCATGGCCGGGAAGTGCTTGCCCATGACCTCGCGATAGACTCACACTCATGGTCGGCCTCGGCGGCGTGTCCTCGCCGCCGGATGGCTGTCCGAGCGTGCGGAGCGCGGCGGCCGCTCGAGCCGCAAGCTTCTCGTGTGCCTCGGTCCGAGCCGCTCAGGCCGGTCTCGGGCCACTCATCGCGCTACGGCATCTCTTGCTCACGGGCTGGGCGTTCTCCTGGCGACGACCCACGGCAGTCGTGCGGGCGGCCCGGCCGGCGCGCGCCTCGCGCCCGCAACCCCTGGCTCCCGGGGGTGCCGCATGCTAGAGTGGCATTTGCTTTAGGTGTCAATCAGTTGTGCGGCGCAGCCATGGCTACGAAAGTCACACAACTTCGCGTCCTGCAGGCGGCTCTCGAGCTCTTCAACGCCGAGGGCACGGCGGCCATTTCCGCGAGCCGCATCGCGGAGCGCTGCGGGATCAGCAAGGGCAATCTCCAGTACCACTTTCCCAACAAGCGGGACGTCATCTTCGCCATCTTTCAGCTCGCCATCGGCGAGATGAACGCCGGCTGGTACCGCGATCACCTCGAGCCGACCCTCGAGCACATGGCGGCCATGTTCGTGCGCCAGTTGCAGCTGATCGTCAAATACCGATTCTTCTACCGGGAGCTCGCCGATCTCCTGCGGCAGGACCCGCTGCTGCGGCGCCGGTACTCCGAGAACCGGGAGCGTCGGCTGAAGGTCATCGAGAAATTCATGCAGGCGCTCGCCGACCGCGGGCTGATGCGGCTGCCCCAGGACGAGCGGCGACTGCGCTCGATCGTCGAGGTCACCTGGATCCTCTCGGAGAACTGGGTGAACTACGTGGAGCACCAGGATCGCGAGATGGGCGCCGAGACGATACTCGAGGGATACGCGGCGATTCTCGAGGTGCTGCGGCCCTATCTCTGCGCCGACCCGCAACGGATCACGGAAGAGTCCTTCTGCACCATCGAGCGCCTCGTGCCGCGGCCGGTTGCACCGGCGGCGGGCGATGCGGCCGTGACCTTGTACCAAAGGAGTGCAGCGGAGCCGGCATTAGGCCATCCAGCCTAAAGCGCTACTGTACAAGCGCGAACCCGGTGGAGACATTAGCTCCCGGCAATACCGAAGCCTCGGGGGCACTGATAATGAGAGCGACTGCGCATGGCCCGTTCGAGCTGCTGGCTGGATCCACGCTCGCGGCGGCTTTCCTGACTTCGTGGCTCGGACTCGCGGGGCCGGCAGCGGCCGGCAACGCCTCACAGGCGGGAACCTCCGCGACGCATGCGACCGAGGGTGCCGCCCAAAGCACGGCGCAGGACAGCGATTCCGCTGACGCACCGTCGCCGGCACCGGCGAGCCTGTCGATGCAGTCCCTCCAGGAGGTCGTGGTCACCGGCTCGCGCATCAAGCAGCCGACGCTGACCGGATCGGCGGCTCTGCAAGTCGTCAACAGCGCGGAGCTGAAGGCCGAAGGCACTCAGAGCATCGAGACCATGCTGAACGCCCTGCCTTCGGTCCAGGGCAATTTCTCGCTCACGCAGACCTCGAACCCGGGCGGCGCACGGGGTGTTGCCAACGTCGATCTGCGCGGGCTCGGTCCTTCCCGTACGCTCACGCTGATCGACGGCAAGCGGGTGATGCCGGGCAGCCCTCTCGGCGGTCCCGAGGCGGACCTCAACTTCATTCCGCAGGCATTGATCGAGCGGGTCGAGGTGCTTACGGGCGGCGCCTCCTCCGTATACGGCTCCGATGCCGTCGCCGGCGTGGTCAACTTCATCATGAAGAAGGATTTCAACGGATTCGCGATCGATTCGCAGGGTAACATCACGGGCGCCGGCGACGGCGCGAGCTACGATACGACTCTGATCTGGGGCAGCAATCTCGCCGGCGGCGCCGGGAACGTCACCCTGTACGCCGGCTACAGCCACTTCAACGCGGTATCGGACGGGCAGCGTCCTTTCGGAGTCTACGCGCTCGCGACCCTTCCCAACGGTCAGCCCGCCACCAGCGCGTCGCAGTGCCAAGCCGTCTACGGACCCGCGAGCATCGTTGCCTTCAGCCGCTGCAGCGCGGGGTCCTCCGCCATTCCCAACGGCCGCTTCATCAGTGACGATCGCGCGGCCGCGGGCCTCGCCGCGGCAGGGATCGTGGATCCCGCCGGTTCGCCCGCCATCCTGCCGGACAACGGCGAGCAGTACAACTTCAATCCTCTCAATTACCTGCGCCTGCCGGACGATCGCTACAATCTCGGCGGCTTCGCGCACCGCGAGCTCAGCCCGCACCTGGACCTCTACGGCAGTGCGATGTTCATGCAGGACGAGAGCATCACGCAGGCGGCGCCCGACGCGATCATCAACACCTTCAACGTCAACTGCGACAACCCGCTGCTTTCGGCCCAGGAGCAGGCCTGGCTCTGCGCGGATGCGGGCCTGAGCCCGACGAGCCTCGCAAAGGTGGTGTTCTTCAAGCGCACGGTGGAGGCCGGAAATCGCGAGGACGACATCCGCCACACGGATTACCGGATCGTGTTCGGCGCCAAGGGAGCGCTCGTCGACGACTTCTCCTACGACATTTCGGTTCAGCGGGGCGAGTCGAGACTGGATGAGAACTTCTCCGGCGTCCTCTCGGAAACGAATCTGCAGCAGGCGCTCCTCGCCACCACCGGTCCCAACGGCAGCGTGGTCTGCGAGAATCCGGCGGGCGGTTGTGTGCCGGCGAACGTCTTCCAGGTGGGCGGCCTGACGGCGGCGCAGCTGAAGTATCTCGGCATCACAGCCCAGGAGCAGGGCACCACGGTGGAGAAGGTGGGCTCGGCGAGCGTGAGCGGGGATCTCACGCCGTACCATATCGTAAGCCCTCTCGCGAAGAACGGTGTCGGCGTGGCGGCGGGACTGGAGTACCGCCAGGAGGCGTTGAATTTCCTTCCCGACCAGGAGTATCAGAGCGGCGCGCTCGGCAGTCCCACGCCACCCGTGTCCGGGCGCTTCAATGTGCGCGACTACTTCGGCGAGCTGCAGCTTCCGGTGATCGAGGACAGGCCCTACGCGCGGCTGCTGCAGCTCGATACCGCGTATCGCCTCTCGGATTACCAGATCCAGGGCCGCGGCAGCAGCCTGCTGACGCATGCGTACAAGTTCGGCGTGCGCTACGCGCCCATCCGGGACGTCACGCTGCGCTGGAGCTGGAACCGTGCGGTGCGCGCTCCCGACATCAACGAGCTCTTCTTTCCCTCGGCGGTGGGTGGCGTGACCGGCAGCGATCCCTGCTCGGGAGCCATCAATCCCGCGACCGGAGTGGTCTCTGGCGGCGCGACGCTCGCGCAGTGCGAGCGCACGGGCGTGACCGCCGCGCAATACGGTACGATCCAGCAGTGCCCGGCCGGCCTCTGCAACGGGCTCGGGGGCGGCAACCGCGATCTGCAGGCGGAGTCGGCCATCACGCGGCAGCTCGGTGTCGTGCTCACGCCGCGGTTCCTGCGGGGATTCGCCGCCACGATCGATTACTACGAGATCACGATCTCCAAGGAGATCGGCACTGTGCGGTTCGGCACGGTCCTGACGGAGTGCATCAACCAGGGCCTCTTCTGCGATGCCATCCATCGCGGCAGCGCCGGGGAGCTCTTCGGATCTCCCACCGCGTATGTCTCCGGCACCAATGTCAACGTCGGGTACGTCAGGGAGAAGGGAGTCGACTTCAGCTTCGATTATCACCGCGACTTGAGCGACTTCGGCCTGCGAAACGCCGGCCGGGTTGCGCTGAGCTTCGCCGGGACCTATCTGAAGTCGCTCGAGGAGCAGGCGGCGCCGGGCGTTCCCGCTTACGATTGCGCGGGCCTCTACGGATTCACCTGCGGCTTCCCGCGCCCGCACTGGCGGCACACCATGCGCGCCACGTGGCTCGCGCCCTCCGATTGGGCGGTCGCCGGCCTGGGCGTGTCGCTGCGATGGCGCTACATCGGCTCGGCTTCGCTCGACAAGAACCAGACCGGTACGATCCTCGCCCAGGGGACGCCCGATCTGGTGGATGCGGTACTCGACAGGCGGCAGTATCTGGACCTCACGCTTTCCTACCAGATGAGGTCTCAGGACGTCGCATTTCGCTTCGGCGTCAATAATCTCACCGGCGTTGATCCACCGCTCACCTCCACGACGGGAGCGAACAGCTTCGCCAACCCGCAGTTCTTCGGTGACGCGAACACGTACCCGGTGCTTTATGATTCTCTGGGTCGGGTCATCTTCCTCGGCGTGACCGCCAACTTCTAGCAGGGCATCGATCGATGACGACGAAGAGTCTCTCTCCGGCGGGACGGCTTCGACCGCTGTTGCGGGCGGCGGCCGGTATGTTGGCGGTGACGGCAATCGTGAGGGCGGGCGATGCGGCGGCGGCCGGCGGTCCGGCTCACCCGATCGAGCCCGCGCTGTACCAGGCGCTGAAGTGGCGCAACATCGGTCCCTTCCGGGCGGGGCGGACCACGGCGGTGGCCGGGGTGCCGGATCAGCCGGCGACCTTCTATATCGGCAGCTCCGGCGGCGGCGTCTGGAGGACCGACGATGCCGGAAGATCCTGGCACAACATTTCCGATGGCTTCTTCGATGTCGGCGGAATCGGCGCCATCGCGGTGGCGCCGGCCGATCCCAAGGTGATCTACGTCGGAACGGGGGAAGCCTCGATCCGCGGACAGACGACCTCGCCGGGAGACGGGATCTACAAGTCGACGGATGCCGGCAGGACGTGGGTGCATCTCGGTCTCGCCGCCACCCTGCACATCGCCGCGATCGTGGTCGACCCGGCGAATCCTGACATCGTCTATGTCGCGGCCCAGGGCAACCCCTGGGTGCCGAGCCCCGATCGCGGCGTCTATCGCTCTCGCGACGGCGGCAAGACCTGGGCCCGGGTGCTGTTCGTCAGTCCGACGACGGGCGCGCACGACCTCAGCATCGATCCGAGGAATCCGCGCGTGCTGTACGCGGCGCTCTGGGATCATCGGCGCCTGCCGTGGAACATCCGCAGCGGCGGTCCCGGCAGCGGCCTGTGGAAATCGGCCGATGGCGGCGACAGCTGGCATCGCCTGCGTGAGGGCTTGCCGGGGCTCATGGGCAACACCGGAGTCTCGGTGTCGCCCGTCGACCCTGATCGGATCTACGCGATGATCGAGGCCGTGCATGGCGGGGTCTTCCGCTCCGATGACGCCGGGCGGACCTGGCGGCGAATGAACGGCGACGCCGGCATGCGTGATCGGGGCTGGTACTACACGCGCATCTACGCCGATCCGCAGCGCAAGGACACGGTCTACGTGCTCGCCAACTCGGTGGTGAGGTCGACCGATGGCGGAACGACCTTCCGCGAGGTGCGAACGCCGCACGGTGACAATCACGACCTCTGGATCAATCCGCGCAACGACCGGATCATGGTCGAGGGCAATGACGGCGGCGCGATCGTCACGCTCGATGGCGGGCAGAGCTGGTCGAGCGATCTCAACCAGCCCACCGGCCAGTTCTATCGCGTCTTTGCCGACGACCGCTTTCCCTACTGGGTGTACGGCGGCCAGCAGGACTGGACGACGATGGCCATTGCGAGCGGCACGCTGCACAACGGCATCGGACGGCAGGATTGGCACGAGGTCGGAGGCGGCGAGAGTGCGCAAATCGGCGCCGACGCGCACGACCCCTCGCTCGTGTATGCGACGGGCATTCTCGGCGACGTCACCGAATATGACTCCGCGGACGGTGAGATTCGCGAGATCCCTCCCTATGACTACTTCGCCGCTTTCCGCCCGCCGAGCGAGCTCAAGTACCGCTCGAACTGGAGCGCTCCGGTGCTCGTCTCCTCCCACGATCCCAAGGCGATCTATTACGGGGCCCAGGTGGTGTTCAAATCCACAGATCGCGGGATCCACTGGACCGCGATCAGCCCGGATCTGACTCGCCACGAGCTGGCAAAGGAAGGAGTCGACGGCGGCCCGATCAGCATCGAGGGCGCGGGAGGTGAGACCTACGACACCATCACTTATATCGCCGAATCGGCGCCGGCGGCAGGTATGCTGTGGGTGGGATCCGACGATGGTCTGGTGCATATGACCCGGGACGATGGCGCGCACTGGGCGGATGTCACGCCGCCCGGAATGCATGATGCGGAGGTCGAGTCCATCGAGCCATCGCCACACGATCCCGCCAGGGCGTATGTGGTGGCGAGTCGCTACAAGCTCGGCGATTTCGCGCCGATGCTCTATCGCACGGACGACTACGGCCGGACCTGGCGCGGCATCGCCGCCGGTTTGCCCTCCCGGATGTTCGCCCGGGTCGTGCGCGAAGACCCGAAGCAGGCGGGGCTCCTCTATGCCGGGACGGAGAACGGCATGCTCATCTCGTTCGACGATGGTGGGCACTGGCAGCCCTTGCAACTCAACCTTCCCCGGGTGCCGGTCACCGACCTCGAGGTCCACGAGGGCGATCTCATCGCCTCCACCGAGGGCCGCGCTTTCTGGATACTGGACGACCTGAGCTCGCTCGAGCAGCTCGCGGCGCAGGCGGCCGAGGTGAAGAGCGCGGGGACGTATCTCTTCGCGCCCCGCCGCGCCTATCTTCTCGACCGGCGCAGCGGGCCGCCGGCTCTCCTGCCGGATCTCGGCGCCAATCCGCCCGACGGCGCGATCATCCGCTACGAGCTCGCACCGGCGCCTGTCGGCGGTCCCGAGCCGGTCGTGCTCGAGATTCTGGACGGCAGCGGCCGCCTCATCCGCAGGTTCACGAGCGGGCCCGTCAGGCACGAGGCGCGCAGTCTCGTGAAGGGGGTGCAAAAACTGCCGCCCGCGGCGCCCGTTCCCGCGAAAGCCGGCATGAATGCATACGTCTGGGATCTGCGCGTGGCTTCCTACACGCCGGTAGCCGACACGATTCGCTACGTCAGCCAGGTGCCGTATCGGGTCGCGCCCGGTATCTACACGGTGCGTCTGAGCTATGCCGGAAAGTCGCTGACGCGGAGTCTCCAAGTGCTCGATGATCCCCGCCGCGCGCCGGTCACCGCCCAACAGTGGCGCGATCAGCAGCAGCTGCTCGAGCGCTTGCGCGCGATGGTCGACGACATTCACCGCTCCACGAACGACATGCGCGCCATCGCGCGGCAGGCTCAAGTTTTGATGCGACAGTCGGCAGGAACGCCACACGCCGCCGGCGTCGAGCGCTCGGGCCGCGCGCTCATCGCACGGATAGCGCGCTGGCAAGAGCAAGTGCCGCAGCCGCGGCTCCCGAACGGCGTGCAGGACTACGTCTCCTTTCCCAGCCGCCTGCTGAGCACCCCCGTGCTCAATCTGATCTCCATGGTGAATCAGGACCCGCCGGTGACTGCGGCGGCTCGAGCGGAGGCGCGCGACATAGAGGCGCGCTGGACCGCAATCCGCACGGACATGGCGCGGATCAAGCATGCCGAGCTGGCGCAGTTCAATATCCGACTCCGGGAGGCAGGCCTGCCGCAGGACACTGCGTCATGGTCGTCCGGGAGCCCGCCGCCGCCAGTCGCAATGCTGGAGAGATGACGGAGATGGCGGACCCGGTTATTGCGCGGCCCAAGCCCTGCCTGGTCAAGCTCGAGCGCGGACGCACCTACTTCTGGTGCGCCTGCGGGCGCTCCGCCTTGCAGCCGTTCTGCGATGGCTCGCATCGGGGCACCGGGCTCGGGCCCCGCAAGCTCGTTGCCGGCCGCAGCGAGGAGGTGCTGCTCTGCGGCTGCAAGCGCAGCTGCGGCGCGCCCTTTTGCGACGGCGCGCATACCAACCTGCCGGGCGGGTCGCCGCTCGATGATCCTGAAAGCCCGGCGAACCGCCTCATCCCAGTCGTTGCCGCGCAGGATGGCCCACGACGGTGGTTGAACGACGGCTGTTATGTCGTCTCGCCGGCTCTCGCCCCGAAAGACTCCCGCGAGCGGCTGCGATACTGCTATCTGGTGACGCCCGAGCTCGGCGCACGCTTCCAGACACAGGTCCTTCTCGAGGTGCGGGACGGAGCGTCGCCCGTGCTCTCGTGGGGCGTACGCGATGCGATCCTCCTCGTAGCCGCCGGCAGCGGCCGGGCGATCATCTCGGGCCGGGAGTTCGAGGTAAAGCCTCATGACGGCCTGTACGTGCGTCCGGGTGAGGGCCTGCAGCTTCTTCCCGCCGGCCGGGAGACTCTCAGCGTATTTGCGCTCGTGTCGCCCCAGGGCGAGCTCGAGTGGCCCGCCGCCATGCCGCACAACTTCGATGCAAGCTTTCCGGAGCGAGTGGCTTCGGTGGCTCCCGGGCAACGTACGGCGATGGGGCCGCGCTACTTCCAGCTCCTCGTGGACAAGCGCCTCGGCTCACGCACGATCACGCAGTTCATCGGACACATTCCCCGATCGAAGGCCGCGCCACACCGGCACCTGTACGAGGAGGCCCTCATCGTGCTCGCGGGAAAGGGTTGCATCTGGACGGAGGATCGCAAGGCGAGGGTAGAGGCGGGCGAGGTGGTCTTCCTGCCGCGCAGGCAATTGCATTCCCTCGAGGCGACTTCCGCCGAAGGAATGCTCGTTGCCGGCGTGATCTGCCCCGGAGACAATCCGAGCATCGCCTACTACGATTGAGGCGAGCCGGCCGGGGCCCCGGCTCGCAATCAACACACATTTCCCGGACGGACGATGCGAAACGCGAGCACTGACGATGTAAGCGAGCGGGAGAAGGGGCTCAGGCGCGCCCTCGGTGAGGCGCAGGTCGTCATGATCGGCCTCGGCGGCGCGATCGGCACCGGACTTTTCCTGGGCAGCGGGCTCGCGGTGGGCTATGCCGGACCGGCCGTCATCGTGAGCTATGCGCTGGCGGGTCTCGTGGCCATGATCATGGTTTTCAGCCTGTCGGAAATGGCTGTCGTGCACCCCACCGCCGGCTCCCTGGGGACCTACGCCGAGATGTACCTCAACCCCTGGGCGGGGTTCGTGGTGCGTTACACCTACTGGATCGCGCAGGTCATCGCCGTCGGCGGCGAGTCGGTCGCCGCGGGTCTTTACATGCAGTACTGGTTCCCCGCCGTGCCGGTATGGGCCTGGGCGCTCGGCTTCTGCCTGGTGTTGCTCTATCTCAATTCGCGCTCGGTTGCCAGTTTCGGCACTGTGGAGTCGTGGCTGGCCGCCATCAAGGTGGCGGCGATCGTCGTCTTCGTCATCCTCGGAGTCGCCAGCATCGCGGGCATCGGCCGTCCCGCGGTCGGCCTGCACAACCTGACGGGCCTGCCGGGCGGCTTCCTGCCCAAGGGGGTGGCGGGGGTCTGGATGGCCGTCACGGTCGGCATCTTCTCCTTTGTCGGAATAGAGGTGATCGCCGTCACCTCCGGTGAGACCCGCAATCCCGAGGTGGCGATCCCGGCGGCGTTGCGAACGATGCTGCTGCGGTTGTTTCTTTTCTACGTGCTCGCCGTTGCCGTGATCGTCACGATCGCGCCGTGGACGCAGACCGGCGCGAAAGTCGTGGCGCAGAGTCCGTTCGTCACCGTTCTGCAGCACTCCGGCATCCGAGAAGCGGCCGGAATCATGAACTTCGTCGTGGTGAGCGCGGCGCTCTCGAGCATGAATACCGACGTTTATCTCTGCTCGCGCATGCTCTTCTCGCTGTCCCGCGGCGGTCAGGCGCCGCGGGTATTTGGAGCGTTGAGCGGCAGGGGAAGCCCCGTGGCGGCGATCCTCGTCTCCGGACTCTTCGTCCTCATCGCCGCGGGCGCCTCGATCTTCACGCCCGATGCGTACGCCGACCTGCTCGGCGTGGCGCTCTTCGCCGCGATCATCGTGTGGATGTTCGTTCTCGCCAGCCACCTGAGCTTCCGCCGCCGGCACGCGGCGGCGACGTTGCCGGTGCGCATGCCGTTTTTTCCGTGGCTGCAGTATGCGGGGCTGGCCGTCCTGGCGGCGGTACTCGTCACCATGGGGCTCGATCGCAATCTCGAGGTCTCCTGGCTGTACGGGGGCCCCTGGATGGCACTGATATCGCTCGTTTACTTCGTGCGGCGGGGGCGGTCGCCGGCCGCCTCCGCCACGCCGCAGGCAACTGGGAAGGGCTGAAGATGCCGATCGACTTCGATGCGCTGCGGCGCAGATTTCCGGTTCTCGAGCGCAAGACCTATCTCAACAGCGGCTCTTACTGCGCCCTGGCCGACAGCGTGCGCGACGCGTTCAACTCCTACATGGACGAGCGCCTGGCGGTTGGAGCAAACTGGGACGTCTGGGTGATGAAGAACGAGGCGGTCCGGGCCGCCATGGCGCAGGTGCTGCGCGTGACACCGGACGAGATTGCGGTCACCGCGTCGGCTTCGGCAGGCATCAACTCGCTCGCCAGCGCGTTCGACTTCAGCGGACCGCGCAGGAAGGTCGTCATCAGCGACTTCGAATTCCCCACCAACGCTCAGATCTGGCACGCTCAGGAAAGACTCGGAGCCGAGGTCGTGCACGTGCCGCCCGCGGCCGATGGCTACATCCCGCTCGAGAATTTCGCCCGGCTGATCGACGAGCGCACGCAACTCGTGGCGGTCACGCAGGTGTGCTTCCGCAATGGCGCCCGGCTGGATATCGCCGGCATCGCCCGCCTCGCGCACGAGAAGGGCGCTCGCCTGATGGTGGATTGCTACCAGGCCATCGGCGCGATGACGGTCGATGCGCGCGCGCTCGGGGTCGATTTCGCGGTCGGCGGAATGCTGAAATACCTGCTCGGCACCGCGGGCATCGGCTTTCTCTACGTGCGCTCGGAGCTTATCCGCGAGCTCGTGCCGAGCAACTCCGGCTGGTTCGCGCAGCAGGACATCGGCGCCATGGACATCCGGGCGAACCGCCCGTCGCAGAGCGCCCGGCGGTTCGAGGCCGGCACCCCTCCGGTCGTCAACTGCTATGCCGCCGAGGCGGGGCTGAGAATCATTCTCGAGACGGGAACCGACGCGATCGAGGGGCGTGTGCGGGCCTTGACGCGGCGCTGCATGGAAGGGCTGGCCGGCATCGGGTGGCCGGCCGTCACTCCGGCGGACGACGCGCGCAGGGGCCCGATGGTGGCGGTCCCTTCACGAAATGCGGCGGCACTGTACGAGCGGCTTCTGGAGCAGGACGTCGTGACTTCCTTCAGGGACAACAACATCCGCGCGACGATCCACTTCTACAATTCGGAAGAGGACATCGACCGCTTCGTCGCCGCCATGGCTGCTCATCGCGCCCGCTTCGGCCCGCCCGGCTGAGGACGTACGGCCCGGCGGCGCTCGCGGTATATACTGCCGCGCGGAGGAGCCGCAGTGACTCGGACAGATTTCGCGATACTCGGGGCCGGTGCGATCGGCTCCATCCTGGCCGCGCACCTGGCGCGCGCGGGGCGCTCCGTGGCTGTCATCGCGCGCGGTGAGCGTGCCCGCGCGGTGGAGCGCGATGGCTTGCGCATCAGGGGACTGGCCGACTTCTCGGTGCGCGTGCAGGTGATCACCGATCCCGGCCAGCTCGAGGCGGCCGATACCCTCATCGTCGCGATGAAGACGCCCGGCACTGAAGCCGCGCTCGAGCGGCTGAAGTCCGTGCGCATCGGGGCGGCGCTATCCATTCAGAACGGCATCCTGAAGGATGAGCTCCTCGCACGGACTTTCGGCGTCGAGCGGGTGCTCGGCGCGCTCGCGGATACGAGCGGTGAGCTGCTGCCTTCGGGCGAAGTACTGTTCACCCGCAACGCGAATCTGCCGCTCGGCGAGCTTGGCGGCGGCATCAGCGAGCGGGCGCGGCGCATCGCGGGCATGATCGATCAGGCAGGCGTCCGCTCGACAGCCGTCGCCGACATCGTTGCCATGGAGTGGACCAAGTTCACCGTCTGGCTCGGGCTCATGAGCGTGGCCGTGATGACGAGGTCCGTCAGCTGGCGTTGTCTCATGGATGCCGACTGCGCGCGGGTGCTGGTACGGCTCGCTCGCGAAGTGGCCGCGGTGGCGAGAGCGCAGGGAATCGCCCTGGTCGAGGAAGCCGTGGCCATGCCGCTGCGGACGATCCTCGATGCTCCGGAGCCGGACGCCGTCGAGGCGCTCAGGCGAGCTGGAGAGGACATGCGCGCCCGCGCGCCCGACCATCGCATGTCGGCGCTTCAGGACCTCGAGGCCGGCCGGCCGCTCGAGGTGGAGGAGACCTTCGGCTACGCGGTCCGCAAGGCCCGGGAACTCGGACTGTCACTTCCGCTGTTGGAAGGCTTCCACCATCTGGTGGCCGCCGTCGATCGCATCCGGCGGGCCGGCACGGGCCCGTGACCGCTCAGACGCGCGACTTCCTTCCCGTGAGCGCGTGATAGATCACGAGGACGACGATCGCGCCGACGACCGCGACCAGCAGGCTGTAGAGATTGAGTCCGCTGACGCCCGCCGCGCCGAAGGCATGGAACAGCCAGCCGCCGACGAGCGCGCCGATGATCCCGAGAATGATATCCAGAAGCAGTCCCTCGCCCCGCTTGTTGACGATCTTGCTGGCCACGAAGCCGGCGATGAGGCCGAGGACGATCCACGCGATGATGGACATGCGAGTCTCCCGGAAAGCCGCCGAAGAGCGGTAGCGGCAATCATACCCCCTCCGCCGGCGGGGGCATCCGGAGCATGCCATGCCTGGTGGCGGAACCCGCCCCGGGGGCGCTCCATTTCAATGGGACCATGAGCGTCGATTCCGATCACTTGGGACAGTCCGGCCGGACCCTGGCCGACGCCGGCAACCTGCTCGAGAGGGCCGCCCATGCGGTCGGGCCGGCGAGCTCCGCTCTGGGGCGTGTGGCGGCGGCCGTGTCCGCCGTGAGGATCGGGGCCCGGCTTCTTCCGGTGGCGGCGCGTCTGGTCAGACGATACCCTGTCGGGTCTCTGCTGGCCGTTGCCGCAGCCGCGGGCGTCCTCTATCTGATGCGCGCCGCGCCGATGCCGCCTCGCCCGCGGTTGGGCCCGCGGCTCGGCTAGAGCGCCCGCCCGGCAGCGCTCACTCCGGGAGCGCCGACTTCGCCCCCGCCGACGCCGGCGGGGCCACGCTGCCCGCCGGGAGCGTGGAAAGCTCCTCGTGTCGACTCTGCAGCATGACGGTGTTCTCCAGCACCAATACGATGCCGTCCCCGAGTACCTGGAGGGTCTTCGTCGAGTTTCGCGGCATCGGGACGCGCATCGTCACGCAGTAGTTGACCATCGCGGCGGCGACCATGGACAGCGAGTAGCGGCGCTCGATGACTTCACCGCGTTCCGGCCGGTGAATCGACAGAACCACGCCGGCGTCATTCTCACCCGAGTTGTCGATGCTCGCCCCCACCACGGTGGCCCGCGATGGCCAGTGTCCCTGCTTGTCCTCCAGCTCGATGATGGCATCGACCAGGGTGTCGAGCGGAAACTGCAGGCGCCGGGTCTCGTGAATCAGTGTGTTCGCCACGGGGTTCGCTTTCGGCTGCGGGCGAAAGTTACCACACTTGCGGCGCGACCGCCGCCTCTGGCTATACAAATCGGCCGGCGTGCGCAAGTCTTGTTGCGCACCCGCCGTTTGCGCATAGTGCGGCCGATGATCCCGATCGAAACCCGCATCGCCTCCGAGCTCTCCGTCAATCCGCCGCAGGTCATCGCCGCCGTCGCGCTGCTCGACGGGGGCGCCACGGTGCCGTTCATCGCCCGCTATCGCAAGGAGGCCACGGGCGGGCTCGACGATGCGCAGCTGCGCACCCTGCAGGAGCGCCTGGCGTATCTGCGCGAGCTCGAGGAGCGGCGCGCCGCGATCCTGAAGAGCATCGAGGAGCAGGGCAAGCTGACGCCGGAGCTGAGGCAGAGCCTCGAAGGCGCGCAGACGAAGCAGCGGCTGGAGGATCTCTATCTTCCCTACAAGCCCAAGCGGCGCACCAAGGCGCAGATCGCGCGGGAAGCGGGACTCGATGCGCTGGCTCGAGCGCTCCTCGCCGATCCAACACTGGATCCGCAGGTGGAGGCGGCCGGGTATCTCAAGCCGCCGTTCACGACCGAGCAGGGCGAGAATCCCGGCGTCGGCGACGCGAAGGCGGCGCTCGAGGGCGCCCGCCAGGTGCTCATGGAGCAGTTCGCCGAGGACGCGGCATTGGTCGGAGAGCTGCGCGAGCACCTGCGCTCGAGCGCGCGGCTGGTGTCGAAGCTCGCCGCGGGCAAGGAAGAGGCCGGCGCCAAGTTTCGCGACTATTTCGATTATCAGGAGCCGCTCGAGGCCATTCCCTCGCACCGGGCGCTGGCTCTCTTGCGCGGGCGCAAGGAAGAGGTCCTGCAGCTCGCCCTGAAGCTGCCCGAGGAGCTCGAGGAAGCCGCGCCGGCCGGCGACGCCCTCAATTCCTGCGAGCGCAGGATCGCCGCTCGATTCCAGATCGCCGGCCGCGGCCGTCCGGGCGATGCATGGCTGCTGCAGACGGCTCGCTGGACCTGGCAGGTGAAGCTCGCCTGGCAGCTCGAGGGTGAGCTGCTGGCCGAGCTGCGGGAGCGGGCGGAGGAGGAGGCCATCCGCGTCTTCGCCCGCAATCTGCACGACCTCCTGCTGGCCGCTCCGGCAGGTCCGCGGGCGACGATGGGGCTCGATCCGGGACTGCGCACCGGCGTCAAGGTCGCGGTGGTGGATCGCACGGGAAAGGTCGTCGATACGGCCACGATCCATCCGCATGCGCCGCGCAATGACTGGGAAGGGTCTTTGCACGTCCTTGCCTCGCTCGCCAGGAAGCACGCCGTCGATCTCGTCAGCATCGGCAACGGCACCGCCTCGCGGGAGACCGACAGGCTTGCGGGCGATCTCATCAAGCGCCATCCGGATCTCAAGCTCACGAAAATCGTCGTGTCGGAGGCAGGCGCATCGGTGTACTCGGCCTCGGAGCTCGCCTCGCGGGAGCTGCCCGCGCTCGATGTGACACTGCGGGGCGCGGTGTCTATCGCCCGCCGCCTGCAGGACCCGCTGGCCGAGCTCGTGAAGATCGACCCGAAGTCGATCGGCGTGGGGCAGTACCAGCACGATGTCAATCAAACGAAGCTCGCACGCTCGCTCGATGCCGTCGTGGAGGACTGCGTCAACGCGGTGGGTGTCGATGTCAACACCGCCTCGCCCGCGTTGCTCGCCCGCATCTCGGGGCTGTCGGAGTCGCTCGCCGGCGCGATCGTCCGCCATCGCGACGAGAAGGGAGCCTTCCGCAGCCGGGAGGCGCTGCGCGAGGTCCCGAGGCTCGGCGCCAGGACCTTCGAGCAGGCGGCGGGCTTCCTGCGCATCAACGACGGCGAGATGCCGCTCGACCGCTCGGCGGTGCACCCGGAGGCCTATCCGCTGGTGCAGCGCATTCTCGCGGATCTCGGCAAGCCCCTCGCCGAGGTGATGGGCGAGTCGCGCATCGTGCGGCAGATCGATGCCGGCCGGTACACCGACGGGCGCTTCGGGCTGCCGACGGTGCGGGACATTCTGCGTGAGCTGGAAAAGCCGGGGCGCGATCCGCGGCCGGAGTTCAGATCCGCGGTGTTTCAGGAAGGCGTCGAGAGCCTGAAGGATCTGTCGCCGGGCATGGTGCTGGAAGGCGTGGTGACCAACGTGACCAACTTCGGAGCGTTCGTCGACGTCGGCGTGCACCAGGACGGACTGGTGCACATCTCGATGATGTCGGAGCGGTTCGTCAAGGATCCGCGCGAGGTGGTCAAGGCGGGCGATGTGGTGAAGGTGAAAGTGGTGGAAGTCGACCTGCAGCGCCGCCGCATCGCGCTCACCATGAGACTGGGTGATGCCTCCCCGCGCAGTCGTCCCGAGGCTGCGCGTCAAGGGGGTGGGGAGCGCGATCGAGGTCGTCCGCCGCAGCGCCCGTCGGGACGTTCCGAGCCGCGCCGGCACGAAGAGCCGCAAGGCAACGGAGTGCTGGCCGACGCGCTGCAGAGAGCGCTGAAGCGCTGAGGCCTCGCCACGACCTCATCGCGGGTGGCGGTGCGCTGCGAGGGCGCTCGCATCGCCGGTTACCGCCGCATACATACAAGCGGTCGTATACCGCCAGACAAGATGAGTATTTGTCCGCGGAGCCGAATGCACGAATACTAGTGCCTACCGCACGCCGTCCACAGACGCCGGCAGAATCGGGGAGGGGGCACTTGATCGAGAACCATCACGGGGCCCTCGGGCCCGCAACTCGCGCCGTCTGGCTGGCGGCCCTGCTGATCTGCGGGCCGTGTCTCGCCTCGCCGGTCGTGGTGAGCCGCAACGGCGCCTATGTCGGTGTCGAATCGTACGCCCCCAATATCGTGCGCATCACGATCGCGACCGATTCCCGGAGGGCGGCCGCGCCTCCCGGCTATGGGTTCATCGCCGCCCCCGATCCGCACGGCTTCGAGCACACGGAGGATGCCCACGGGGACGAGTTTCGCTCGAGCGCGCTGCGGCTGCACATCGACGCGCAGCCTCTCCCCGGTACGCCGTCGGCCGGCGAGCGCTATTTCGCGCCATCGCTGCCGCCGGTGGAGCTCGAGATCCGTAACGCACGCGGCGAAACTGTGCTCGCCATGACGGGTTGGCAGATGGCGCCTCACACGGTCAACGGCGAGCGAACCTTCCAGGTCGGCGCGAGCTTCGCGGCGCCGGCTGATGAGCACTTCTACGGCCTCGGTCAGAATCAGGACGGGATCCTCGATCTGCGCGGCCGCACGATCGACTGCAAGCACTTCTACGACGACCCGCACGGTGAGACGGTCTGCGTGCCGTTCATGGTGTCGAGCCGCGGTTACGGCATCATCTGGGACAACCCGTCCGACACCCATGTCTATCCGGGCGTCAATGGACGCACGCTCTGGCAATCCAACGTGGGCGGACGGGTATCCTTCTTCGTCATCCTCGGTGAGGGCGCCGATGCGCTCTATGCCGGCTATGCCAGGCTCACCGGCCGCACCCCTCTGCCGCCGAAGGCGGCCTTCGGACTGATCCAGTCGAAGGCGCGATATGCGAGCCAGCAGGAAGTCCTCGATGTTGCGCGCACCTACCGCAGCAAGGGCTATCCGCTCGACATCATGGTGATCGACTGGTTCTACTGGACGCGGATGGGCCAGCTCGACATCGATCCGGCGCAGTTCCCCGATCCGGACGCGATGAACCGGGATCTGCACGCCCTCGGCATCGAGTCGATGATCTCCGTGTGGCCGCGCTTCGAGCGGGACTCGCGGTATTTCAACGAGCTCGACGCCAAGGGCTATTTCCTGAAGGACAAGGACGGCAGGACGCAGGATGGGCTGCCGTTCCGCTCCGATCGCGCCGGCGCCCTGATCGATGCGACCAACCCGCGGGCGCTCGACTGGTTCTTCGCCCATGTCCGCGACAACATCCTCTCGCGTGGCTTCGACTATCTGTGGCTCGATGAGACGGAGCCCGACCTCGTACCGGACGGCTTCTATTTCGAGATCGGCTCCGGGGATCGCTATCACAACGTATTTCCGCTCTTGTACGTCGACGGCATGTCGCGGCGGGTGCGCCGCTACCGCCCCGGCAGGCGGGTGCTCATCCTGGCGCGCGCCGCCTATCTCGGCTCGCAGCGCACGGGGGCGATCTTCTGGTCCTCCGATATCGACCCTTCCTGGGAGGCGCTGCGGCACCAGGTTCCCACGGGTCTCGACATGACCGCATCGGGAATCGCCTACTGGGGCAACGACATCGGCGGCTGGCAGCCGTTGCCGAAGACGTCCTCCGCCGCTCATCCCCCGCTGATCGATCCCTCCGGCGCGCGCGATGTCGTCGGCCCTGACGATGACTACCCGGAGCTCTTCACGCGCTGGTTCGAGTACGGGACCTTCCTTCCGACGCTGCGCGTGCACGGCGAGCGCAAGCACACGGAGATCTGGGCCTACGGCAGGCAGGCGGAGGCGATCCTGGCTCGATACGACCGCCTGCGGTACCGGCTGATACCGTACATCTACTCGCTCGCGTGGCATACCTACGAGAGCGGCGCGCCGTTCATGCGGGCGCTCTGGATGGACTTTCCGCGCGATCCGAAGGTCGCCGACATCGGCGATGAGTACATGTTCGGGCCCGATTTCCTGGTGGCGCCGGTCACCCGGCAGGGTCAGACGCGCAAGCGGGTTTACCTGCCCGCGGGCGCGGACTGGTACGACTACTGGACCGGTGAGCGGACGCCGGGAGGCCGGACCGTCACGGTCGATGCGCCCATCGATCGCATTCCGGTCTTCGTGCGCGCGGGCTCCATTCTGCCGTTGGGGAAAGTGGTGCCGAGCACGGCCACGCCGCAGGCCATCGAGCGCATCAAGGTGTACCCCGGGCGCAGCGCCGACTTCGATCTGTATGACGACGATGGTGTCAGCTACGACTACGAGCGCAGCGGAGGTCGTGTAACGCACCTGCATTGGGACGATGCGACGGGCCGTCTCACGGTCAGCGGCAACGGCAAGGCTCTGCGGCGCGAGGTGAAGTCGCTCCTGGAAGTGGTCAAGGTACGCTGAAGCCCGGCCTGTGGCGCCGGCGCGGATTGTGCGGATCGCGGCGCCGGCCGCCGCAGCCAAGGCGAGGAGACGCGGCGGCGGATTGCTCACCGTCGAAGCCAGGCGGGTAATATAGCCGGCCATGAAGCCGTACGTGGTCTGCCACATGGTGGCGAGCATCGAC
>DASZYK010000360.1:0-2846 GCA_035545455.1 Steroidobacteraceae bacterium | reverse complement strand
ATCGGGCGGCACGATGTTCGCGCCGGCCAGCTTCTGCGCGCGCTCGGCATCCCCGGCGCAGATGCTCTCCACGAGCTCCCGGTGCGACTCGCAGATCTCGTGCGCATCCAGCTCGCGGTTCGAGAGCGCGATGTAGACCCGGAACTGATTCTCCACGCGCAGGTAGTGCTGCAGCAGCCGCTCGTGGCCGGAAAGGCGGATGATGAGCTTGTGCAGCTCGCGATCCAGCCGGTCCGCTCGCTCGTGATCCTCCGCCTCCGCCGCGGCGCGCAACTGCGCGAATGCCGCGCGCAGCTGCCTGATGCCGTCGGCGTCGATCCGGATCGCCGCCAGCCGGGTCCCGAGAGTCTCGAGCGCTCCTCTGAGCGTGTAGAGCTCCCACAGGTCGTGATCGCTCAGGTCGATGACCTGATAGCCCGTGTACGGGACATGACAGACGAGTCCCTCCTCGATCAGGCGCCGCAGCGCCGCGCGGATCGTGCCGCGGGACAAGCCGTGCCGCTGCGCGAGCGCGATCTCGAGCAGTCACTCGCCGGCCCGCAGCTCGCCCCGGACGATCTGCCGCCGCAGGAGATCGGCGGCCTGCGCCTCCAGGCTCTGCTTGTTGATCGTCTCCGTCGCTCTCTCCTCCATCGCGATCACGCGCGATCGCCGAAGACGTAGCGGGTCTCGGCCGGAACGACCTCCTGACCGGGCTCCTCGGGCTCCTGGTCGACGAGCTGCGGCGGAAATCCGGGTGCCCGCACCTGGATCCCGCAGTCGTCCTCCAGCCGCTGGATGATGCGCGGCGACAGAGCGCGCGCGCCGTATCGTGCCTGCGTATCGCGAAACATGTCCGTCACGGTGTCCGCCACTTCCGTCCGCACGTCATGCCTGCGGGCGAGGTCCAGGAAGAGGCCGATGTCCTTCAGCACCAGGTCGACGGTGAAATTGATATCGTAGCTTCCGTTCAGGATGACCTGACTCTCGGTCTCGTGCACGAAGGAATTTCCCGACGAGGCCTTGATCGCCTCGTAGGTCGTCTTCGGGTCCATTCCCGCCTTGAGCGCCACCGTCCAGGCCTCGGTCAGAGCGGCAAGATGGACGAACGCGAGATAGTTGGTGATCACCTTGAGCACCGACGCACTGCCCAGGGGGCCGATGTGAATGATTCTGCGGCCCATGATCCGCAGCGCCGGCAGCGCCTGCTCGAATGCCGCGCGCTCGCCGCCGACGAAGATCGAGATGTTGCCCGTCGCGGCCCGGTGACACCCTCCCGAGACGGGCGCATCGAGCGCTTTGGCGCCGGTCCGCATGACCCGCTCGCCCAGCCGCCTGACTTCCTTCTCCTCCGTCGTGCTCATCTCCAGCCAGAGCTTGTTGGCCGAGAGGCCCTCCAGCACTCCGTCACGCTCCTCGAGGACCCGCGCGCTGATGGCCGGTGAAGGCAGGCACGTGATGACGAGATCCGACCTGAGCGCGAGCTCCCTGGGGGTCAACGCCCATCGCGCGCCGCCATCGAGCAGCGGCATCGCCGCGGCCTCGCTCAGATCGTGGACGATCAGCTCACGTCCGTTGCGCAGCAGGGTCGCCGCCAGCTTCGAGCCGAGGTTTCCCAGGCCGATGAAACCGATGATCATTGCGTGCGCCTCGGGTTCGATGAGGATGGAGCGTCAGCGCGACCGGGTCACGCTCTCAAGTGTTTCGGCCTACGATCGCGGGATCGAAAGCCCGGCGGGAGAAGATGCGCCGCACCAGCGGCTCGAAATGCTCGAGCGGCCGTGTCGGATAGTCCGGATCGAAGGCCGCCTGATCCCATCTCTCGCAGAAGCGCACGCAACTCTCGTAATAGGGGTGGCCGCGGAATGCCGCCCGCTGCTCAGGGTCTTCACCGAAGAAGTGTCCGTAGTACACCTTCTGGAAGAGGCCATGATGCTCGACCACCCAGGTCACCTCGGCCCTGACGTAGGGCCGGATGATCTCCGCGGCATAGTTGGAGTGATTCTCCGGCGCGAGGCTGTCGCCGAGGTCGTGGACGAGCGCGGCGGCGATCATCTCCTCGTCGGCGCCGTCCGCTTCGGCCCGGGAGGCCGCCTGCAGGGAATGCTCGAGACGCGTGACCCGGTAACCGCCCAGTCCGTCGTCGAGCGCGCGCAGCGCCTCCAGGATGCGATCCGGCAAGCGGCGGATGTAGTCCCGCTCCAGCTCGCTGAGAAACAGGTACTCGTCCTTCGTACCCTCCTTCATCTGCCGGAAGCTGACTGTGCGCATGGCTGCCCGGGCCGCTGTTTCAGCGATTCAAGCAGGCCTATTGTTAATTGTCAACAATCTGCTCTTCTACGATCGGGCGCTCGAGGAAGGCCCTCAGGAGCGAACCCGGGGGTTCTCAAGCGGGTTGTTGCGGCAGTCCGTCCTGGATCTGGTAGTAATCGCCCTTGTCGGCGACGAAGATGTGCTTCGCGGCCGTCAGGCCGGTCGGCGCATCCAGGCTGCCGGCCCATATGCTGATGTGGTCCCCGTGGCCCGGCTCCCAGAAGAGTTGCGAGCCGCAGGTGCCGCAGAAGCCGCGCCGCGCGATCGCGGACGACCGGTACCAGCGCAGCGTCCCGGCGCAGACGAGGCGCAGGTGCTCGCTCGCGCAGGCGGTAGCCGCGACGAAGTGGCCGCTGAAGCGGCGGCAGAGCGTGCAGTGACAGTAAATGACGGATCGGAGGGGGCCGCAAACCTCGAACCGCACTCCCCCGCACACGCAACGGCCGCGCGCCACGACGTCCTGGGGCTCTGTGACGGCTGACGATTCGGACATGTCGACCTCTCTTTGCTTCTCAGCGGCCTCGCCCCGCGGGTCGCTCGCGCTCCATGCCGCG
>DASZYK010000359.1:0-2686 GCA_035545455.1 Steroidobacteraceae bacterium | reverse complement strand
CTCGGGCGGCAGGACGCAGAGCAGCTGCGCCGCCCGCCAGTACTCGAGGTGATCGAAGGCGAGCTCCAGAGGATCTTTGCCGCAATCCGCGCCGCCCGCCGCCACCCGTGCGGCCTCGGCGAGCTCCGGCAGCCGCCGCTGCGGAACCGAGCCGAGAAAGGCCAGGGTGACGTGCAGATTCCCCGGGTCCACGGGCCGGCCGCCGCTCGCGCGCGCCGCCTTCCGGATCGCCTGAATCATGGCCTGGCGCATCGCCTCATCCGGCCAGAGCGCGAAGAAGAGGCGGCGGGTGGGCTCCCGAGGCGCAGCTTCCGCCGGAGGCTGCTCAGCGGCCACGGCTCGCCCGCAGCAGCCGCAGCGCGAGCCGCAGCGCGTGGTCCACCGATTGGCGGCGGACGGCTTCCCGGTCGCCGCCGAACTGCCGCCGCTCGCAGACCGCCGCGGGTCCGCTCGCCTCCGGCGTGGCCACTGCGAACCAGACGGTGCCCACGGGCTTCTCCGCCGTGCCGCCATCCGGCCCCGCGATGCCGCTGACCGCGACTGCCATCTCGACGCCCGCGGCCCGCAGCGCGCCGCCGGCCATCTCGCGCACCGTCGCCTCGCTGACCGCGCCGTGCTCGGCGAGGGTTCGCGCCGAGACGCCGACATCGCGCATCTTCGCGGAGTTGGAATACGTGACGTATCCGGAATCGACCCATTGGGAGCTTCCCGGCACGTCCGTGAGCGCCTTGGCGATCCAGCCGGCGGTGCAGGACTCCGCGGTCACGATGCGCCAGCCCGCGCTCCGAAGCTCCCGGCCCAGGGTCTCGGCCAGCGCGTAGAGCTGCGCGTCGCTGACGGCACCGGTGTTATCCGACATGGCCCGGAGTCTACAACAGGCGGCGGACGAGGAGCCCGGAAACGTCCCCCTTCGCCTGGCGAATCCGACCGGTGTAGGCTACGCCCATGTTGCTGCGCAGGCTCGGTTGGATTCCGTTACTGCTGGCGCTGGTTTTGCCCGCGGCTCACGCCGCCGGGCGCTGCACCATACGGACATTCACCATTCCGGTCACCATGGACGGCATGAAGCCGCTCATCTCCGCCAGGATCAACGGCGTCGAGGCGCGCTTCGTGGTCGATACCGGCGCCTTCTTTCAGATGATGTCGCCCGCCGCCGCGGCGCAATACAAGTTGGGGCTCGAGCCCGCTCCATTTGGGTTGTGGGTGGGTGGCATCGGCGGAGCCGTCCGTCCCGACATCGCCACGGTCAAGAGCTTCACTTTGGGTGGCGTGTCGTTTCACGGCGTCGAATTCCTGGTCGGCGGCAATGACCGGCTGCCCGGGGTCGCGGGCAGCCTGGGTGAGAACCTGTTCCGGGTGCGGGATCTCGAGCTGGACCTCGCCAACGGCGTGCTGCGGATGGTGGAGCCCAGCCACTGCGGCCGACAGGAGCTAGCCTACTGGGCGCGCACCGAGCCCATAGCGGTAGTCGGCCTGCGTTGGACCACCGAGGCGCACCCACACCTGGTCGGCGAAGCGCAATTGAACGGCCATGCCATTCACGTCGTCTTCGACACCGGGGCGGCGAGGTCGGTCCTCTCCTGGCGGGCCGCGAAGCGCGCCGGCATCACCCCGGGAAGCCGGGGTGTCCTTCGCCTCGGCATGATTTCCGGCATCGGCCGCAAGCCCGTCGCGGCCTGGAGCGCTCCGGTCGATGTCTTCGAGATCGGAGGCGAAAAGATCGAGCACACGCGCGTGACCGTGGCGGACATCGACCTCGAGGGACTCCACGCGGACATGCTGGTTGGCGCCGACTTTTTTCTCGCCCACCACGTCTACATCGCGAACAGCCAGGGCAAGCTCTATTTCACCTACAACGGCGGCCCGGTGTTCGATCTGAGCGTTCCCGAGCCCGCTCGGAGTGCACCCGCGCCAGCCGCAAGCAACGCTACCGCCGCGGCGACCCAGGCTCCGGCGCCGACGAGTCCGACTTCATCGGCGCCCTCGCTTGCGCGTCCGGTGGACGCCGCTTCCTCGCCGGCGCCCGCGCTGTCTGCCGAGTCGGACTCGTCCGAGGCGCCGGTGGATGCCGCGGGATTCTTGCGGCGCGGAACCGCGTACGCATCCCGGCGGGAGTTTGCGCTTGCGCTCGCGGACCTGACACGCGCGTGCGATCTGGCACCGAAAGATGCCGAGTGCCGGTATCAGCGTGGTCTCGTGTACTGGCACGACGGTCAACCGGCGTCCGCCTTGGCCGATCTCGACGCGGCGATCGCTCTTGATCCGCGCGATTCCCAGGCCCGGCTGGCGCGAGCGCAACTGGAGCTTCGCCAGCGGCATGCTGGCGTGGAGGATGACCTCGACGCCGTGGACCGCATCGCTCCGCCGGAAGACAACCTGCGGCTGCGATTGGGGCAGCTGTATGATGACATCGGGCAGTACGCAGGGGCCATTCACCAGTTCGACCTGTGGATCGATTACCACCGGGAGGACGTCAGCCTGCCGACCGCGCTGACCGACCGCTGCGGATCGGAAGCCGTGGCCAACATCGATGTCGACCGCGCCCTGGACGACTGCAACCGGGCGCTGCGGATCATCCCCAAAGCCGCTCCGATCAGCGCATCCGCGGTGACCCTGAGCAACCGCGGGCTGGTCCAGGTGCGCCAGAAGAAGCTCGACGAGGCGCTGGCGGACTTCACCGCGGCGC
>DASZYK010000358.1:0-1780 GCA_035545455.1 Steroidobacteraceae bacterium | reverse complement strand
ATGAGCGTGCCGCAACTGCGGCTGCTACTCGAGGGCTTCGAGCTCAAGAGGCGCCGCGGCTGGTACCGGCGCGAGGAGAAACTTCAGACACCGAAGCCAGAGCCTGAACTTCTCGCAACGCGCACGCTCTAACATCGCGTGACTGGCGCTGCGAACGACAACACCAACATGCCCTGCGAGGACATGCCCGCCCTCAGGGAAATCGTCGAGAAGCAGCGTACGGAGCTGGCCGCGCTCCGTACGCTGCTCATCAACGAGCGGGCGCTGCGGGAGCGGGCCGAATCGAAGTTGCGGGATCTTTTGCGGCGGCTCTATGGACCGAAGAGCGAGAAGCTCACCGACGAGCAGCTCGCGTTGTTCGGGCTCGCCAATGTTCCGGCGCTCTCGGTGCCGCCGGCGCCGGCGAACTCGGCGAGCTCAGGTGCCGAGAAGGGCAAGCGACGCCATGGCGGTGGCGGACGGCGCCGCGAGCCCGAGCATCTGCCGATCGGAGATACGGTCCACCTGGACCTGCCCGAGCAACAGAGGGCGGGCTTGGTCCTCATCCGTCACGAGATCAGCTGGGAGATCGATTACCGCCCGAGCAGCTTCTTCCGGCGCCAGTTCATCCGCCCGGTCTATGCCCACCCGCAGCGGCTCCATGCTCCCGTGATGGCGCCGATGCCGCCGCGCGTGATCGCCCAGGGCATGGTCGGCCCCGGCTTCCTGGCCCATACCCTGGTCAGCAAGTTCGTCGATCACTTGCCCCTCTATCGTCAGGAGTCGATCGATGCCCGCGCCGGGGTGGTGATCTCGCGCCAGGCGCGCTTGCGCTACGTGCGCGAGGCGGCGTACCTGCTGATCACAATCTACCAGCAGCTGAAGGCCCTGATCCTCGCCAGCGGTTACGTCGAGGTGGATGAGACCTTCGTCAAACTCCTCGATCGCGATCGCAGCGGCCGCGCCCACACGGCCTACCTCTGGACCTACCTCGCGATCCACGAGAAGGCGGTCCTCTTCGAGTTCTCCCCCTCCCGCGGGGCGGACAATCCCCGCGCCTTCTTTCCCGCCGACTGGCGGGGCGTCGCGCAGACCGACGGCTACCAAGTCTACCCGAGTGTCTTCCGGGATCGCCCGAACATCATCCACCTCGAGTGCATGGCGCACCTGCGCCGCAGAGTGGTGGAGGCGGTGCGCGCCGATGAGCTCGAGGCGTTGCCGCTGCTGAAGGACGTCACCGAGCTCTATCGCATCGAGCGCGAGGCCGACGCCCGGGGCTTGAATACCCTGCAGCGCGGCTACTGGCGGCACGGCCTCGCGAAGCCCGTCCTGAAGCGCCTGCAGCAGCGTTTCCAGGCACTCTCAGCCACAGCGCTCCCGGCCAGCAAGCTCGGCGAGGCGGTCACGTACGCGAATAACCGCTGGCCTCACCTTGCCGGCTACGCCAAGGTCGGCTTCGGCCACATCAGCATCGACCAGAACCCCGTCGAGCGGACCATCCGCCCGACCAAAGTGGGCTCGCGCAACTGGCTCTTCATCGGCAATCCCAAATCCGGCTGGTGCTCGGCGGTGATCTACTCGATCGTTGGGACCTGCCGGCTCTTGGGCGTCAATCCCGAGGCGTATCTGACCTGGGTTTTACCCAAGCTCGCCGCGGCCACCAACAGGACCGCCACCGCGCTCCTGCCGCACGATTACGCCCGAGAGCATCCGCCCGACAGCGGCTGATCAGTCCGGCCGCACGCTCACCTTCGCCTTGATCGAGCGGGCGATGAAGCAGCGCGCGTGCGCGAGCTCGTGC
>DASZYK010000357.1:0-7235 GCA_035545455.1 Steroidobacteraceae bacterium | reverse complement strand
TGACCTTGAACGCAATCGAGGCCGCGCCGCCGTAGGACTCCGTTGCCGCGACGTTGCTCACCTTGCTGATCAGCGCGGGATCGCGGGTCTGCGGAAAGCAGGTAACCCCCGCGGTCGCCGGATCGGTGCAGTAAGTGCGCGTGAGCCAACCGGCCTCGCTGTCGTAGAAGCCCGAGACGCGCAGCGCCGCCCGTCCCTTGATCAGCGGTATGTTGGCGACTGCCTCACCTTCGTAGTTGCCGCGCGTCGTGTGAGCCGTGGTGCCGACGTCCACCTGCGCGTGGCCCTGGAACTGCTCGAAGCTCGGAGTCTGCGTGATGATGCGCACGGTCCCCGCCATCGACCGGGCTCCGTACAGCGTTCCCTGGGGTCCGCGCAGCACCTCGATGCGCGCGATGTCGAGGATGCGCGGATCGAGGGACGCGGGCACCGGGGTGTCGTCGATGTAAAAGCCGGTGACGCTCTCCCCCGAGATGCCGCGGATCGAGATGGTGCGCGAGGTGCCCACGCCGTCGCCCGTCATGGCGAAGGAAAGGTTCGGCACCTTGTCGGCGTAGTCGGCGAAGTTCGTGATCGCCTGCCGGGAAAGAGTAGCGCTGGTCAGCGCGGTGATCGACATCGGCACGCTCTGCAGGTTCTGCGAGCGCCTCTCCGCCGTGACGATGACCTCGTGCAGCCCCTGAACGGCTGGCTGGGCGTCCTGCGCGCGGACCGCCGCGGAGCCCGCGGCGAGCGCCAACAGACAGGCGAATGACTGGGCGGAGATGGTACGCATGGCCTCCCTCGAAGGCGGGTGATGGACTGCCGGCGGCGCCCGGCGCTGCAACTCGAAACGTACGCCACGTCTGCGCGCGGACTCTCTGTTCGCGAGTTGTGTTTGGTGGAATCGATGGTGGCATAACGGATATTGGCGGTCAACGACTCCCGAGTCATATCGGACGCGGCAGCGCGGGCCCGCGCGGAGGCGGTCCGCCGCGCGGCGCGCGCACCCTGCATTGGCGCTCCCGGACAAGAATCCGGCGCTCCCGTCCAAGCACCCTGCCCCGCGCCGGGGAGACTGCACGGGAGCTGCGGGCTCGGCGCGCGAGGCCCGGCCCGTGGCAGACACCGCTACAGCGCCAGGATCAGTTTCTTGCCGACGCAGGCACGAGAGCAGCATGTCATCATCCGCTTGTTGGCGGCGCGCTCCGCTGCGCTCAGGACCTTGTCGCGGTGATCGATGTCACCCTCGACGACGGCGACCTCGCAGGTTCCGCACAGGCCCTCCTCGCAGTCGCTCGGGATATCGATGCCGGATGCGCGCAATGCCTGCAGCAGCGTCCTGTCGGGCGGCACCTGAACCGTCAAACGCGAGTCCTGCAGCACGACTTCGAACGCCTCTTCCCTGCCGGGATCGAGCATGGCGCCTTCCGTCGTGAAATGCTCCACGTGCAGGCGGTCGGGATCCCCGCGCATGAGCTGTGCGAGCGCCGCAAGCAGACGCGGCGGCCCGCAGGCGTGAATCTGCGCTTCCGGCGACGCTGCGGCGATCACCGCCTCGAGATCGAGACGGGCGCCCTCTTCCTTGCAGTAGAGGCGGAGCCGGCTCCCGTGGTCGCGCTCGAGTCTCTCGCAGAACGCCATGCCGCCGCGCGATCTGCCGGCGTAGTGGAGCACGTAGTCGCGGCCGAGCGATCGCAGCCGGTCGGCCATGGCGACGATGGGAGTGATCCCGATCCCGCCCGCGATGAGAACGCAAGGGGCATCGCCCTCCGCGAGTCGGAAATGGTTCTTCGGGCCGCGGATGCGCACCGGCTGACCGGGAGCGACGGCCGTGTGAATGTACGCGGAGCCGCCACGTCCGCCGGTCTCCCTCAGCACGGCTATCCGATAGCAGGAGCGGTCCGCGCCATCGCCGCACAGCGAGTATCTGCGCTGATACCCGCCCACGAGCAGATCGATGTGGGCTCCCGCAGACCATCCCGGCAGGTCGCGGCCGCGCGGATCGACCAGCGTCAGGCCCAGAATGCCCTCAGCCTCCCGCCGCACGGCGGCGACTTGCACCGTGCGCGTGATCGAGCTGCGCGCCGGCGGACCGATCGCGAAACTGGCGCGCGGCGTGCGGGCTGCGGCGGCGGCGCGGCGCTCCGGGTTCCGCCGCGGGTCCCAGCGCACGCGCAGATGCCCCGGGCCGCGCATGGAGATGTTGGGCAGGTACTCGAAGTCCTGGCCGGCGACGAGCTCCATGTGGGGGAGCCTGCGGGTCAGCTCCTCGAGAAAGACCCGGATCTCCATGCGCGCCAGATTCTTGCCGAGGCACTGGTGACTGCCGTAGCCGAAGGAGAGATGGTCCACCGCGCCGTCGCGGTGGATGTCGAGCAGATCGGGATTCTCGAAGTGGCGCTCGTCGTGGTTCGCCGAGGTCATGACGATCAGCAGCTTCGCGCCCTGCGGGATGTCGACCCCGCCCACCCGGGCGTCGCGGGTGGCGAGCCGGCGCCAGGCGATGATGGATCCCGACATCCGCAGGCACTCCTCGACGGTGTTGGGAATGAGCGCCGGATCCGCGCAGATCTCGTCCCAGGCCGCGCGATTCTCGAGCAGCAGGCGCAGCGCGTTCGCGGTGGCGTTCGCCGTGGTCTCGTGCGCGGCCACGATCCCCGCCATCATCATCGAATGCAGATAGGAATCCGTGACGACCTCCGGCAATTCCTGCTGGCGGCGCAGGGCGTACTTCATCCAGCCCGGGCCCGACGGATCGGCGCGCATCTTCTCGAGCACGCGGCCGGCGTAGGTCCAGAATCTGCCCACCGCTTCGGCGACTGCGACCTGCTCCTGGGGCGTCGGGCGTCCCCATGTGTTGACGGTGTGCGCGATGGAATATCGGCGGAGCGTCTCCATGTCCTCCTCGGCGACGCCGAGAAAATACAACGCAACGGTGAGCGGGACCTCCCAGAGGAGCTCCTCCACGAGGTCCGCGTGCCCGCGATCGACGAAGCGATCCACGTACTCGCGGGCGAGCCGCCGTGCCATGGGCTCGTGATGGGCCACCTCCTCCGGCAGGAACGAGTGCATGAGCGCGCGCCGGCGCTCCATGTGCGCCGGCTCATCCTCGTTGACGAGCGTGCGGCGCATCGCGTAGTCGTACCTGGCGAGGGTCGCATTCGCCTCCGGAATGAAAGGCGTGATCTTCTCGAGCGCGATCGAAGGCGAGAAGGTCACGTTGTCGCGGAATACCGCCTTGACGTCGGCGTAACGGCTGACGACCCAATAGCCGAGCTTCGGACTGTAGAAGACCGGCTGCCGCTCGCGCGACCAGCGCAGCGCCTCGCTGGGATCGAGATGGAAGGCCCCTTCGAAAGGATCGAACGCTGCCGCTTCCGGCGAGGCCGCCTCGGCGCCCTGGGTCGAAGCGGAGCGATCCCCCCGCGGGGTCCCCGCGGCATGCCGTGGGCAAGCACCCGATATAAGAAAGGAAGGGCGCTCCGGATCGTCCATCTTTTCCCCTTTGACGACCGCCAATTTACTTTTATCGCACAACTATGTGCTAATATCGATCTGACTCTACGTCCGCGAGCGACCCCTGTCAAACGGCGCCACGGAGGGGGAATGGATCAATCGAGCGCAACGCCGGCCAGGCCGGCAAACACGCTGCAGACTCTCGACCGAGGCCTGCAGGCTCTCGCCCTCATCTCGCAGCAGGAGCGCGGCCTCTCGATCGCAGAGCTCGCCGCGCAGCTCGACGTGCACCGCGCCATCGCCTACCGGCTCGCGACCACCCTCGAATCGCGGGGACTGATCGCGCGCGCCGATGACGGCCGGCTGCGCCTCGGGGCGGGGCTCCTGATCCTGGCCTCCCGGTTCGAGCCACAGCTGCGCACGCTCGCGGATCCGCTGTTGCGCGAGCTGGCCGAGACGACTCGTGCCGCCGCGTTTCTCTCCGTTGCCGCGGGCGAGGACTGCGTCGCCATCATGGTGACCGAGCCGGAGGGAACCCTCCTGAGGGTGTCCTATCGTGTCGGCAGTCGTCACCCGCTCACGCGCGGCGCGGCGGGAATCGCCATCCTTGCGGGCCGCCGCTCCTCGCCGGGTGATCCGGAAGCGGTTCGCCTCGCCAGGCGCGACGGCTTCAGCGTGACTCGCGGTGAGCTCCAGCGCGGCGCCGTCGGCATCGCAAGTGCGGTGCACTCGCCGGACCGCGTCTCGACCGGCCTGGAGGCCAGCATCGGCGTCGTAGCGTTCGAGGATCTCGACGTCAGAGCCGTGAAGCACCTGGTCACCGGCAGCGCACGGCGGCTCGCAGCCGCACTGTGGCGGACGCAAGGCAACAGGGACGCAACATGACCGGGCCGTCGACACGCGCGTTTACGCGCTATCCATTCGCGGCCCGCAGCGTTCCGGCCCGTCTGCCCGCCTTGCGCTTCGGCATGGAAGAGCGGCGGCACGCGGTGGTCATCGTCGGAGGCGGTATCGTCGGCCTTGCGACGGCTCTCGCGCTCGCGCGCCATGGCGTGCCTTCGGTCATCATCGAGGCCGACGACACGGTATGCGTGGGAAGCCGGGCGATCTGCCTCTCGCGCCGGTCGCTGGAGATCCTGACACGGTACGGGGCCGCCAGGCGTTTTCTCGAGACGGGACTGCCCTGGGTGGGCGGCCGCAGCTTCTACCGCGACGAGGAAGTCCTCAGGTTCTCCATGCCGCACGATGAGAATCAGCGGCTGCCGCCGATGATCAACATCCAGCAGTACTACATCGAGGACTTCCTGCTCGAGGCCGCCGAGAGCTCGGGTCTCGTCGAGGTGCGCTGGCAGAGCCGTGTCAGCGCCGTGCGTGCCTGCGCGAGCGGCGTGCGTCTGTCGATCGACACTCCTCTCGGGAACTATCAGCTCGATACCGAATGGGTCGTCGGCTGCGACGGTGCCCGCAGCGCGGTGCGCGAAGCGGCCGGATTGAGGCTGCGAGGCACGAGCTACGAGGGTCGCTACGTCATCGTCGACATTGCCCTGAAGAGCACTCGTCCGACCGAGCGCCTGGCATGGTTCGATCCGCCCTCCAACCCCGGCTCGACCATCCTGATGCATCGCCAGCCCGACGATGTCTGGCGCATCGACTACCAGCTGCGCGATGCGGAGGACCCCGAGACCGCCGTCCGTCCCGAGAACGTCATTCCGCGGGTCGCGGACCACCTGCGGATGATCGGCGAGCGCGAGGACTGGGCTCCCATCTGGATCAGTCTCTATCGCGCCAATGCGCTCACGCTCGACACCTATCGCGCCGGCAGGCTGCTCCTCGCCGGCGACGCCGCGCACCTGGTGCCGATCTTCGGGGTGCGCGGCGCGAACTCCGGATTCGAGGACGCCGACAATCTCGCCTGGAAGCTGGCGCTCGTCATTCGAGGCGCCGCCCGTGAGGAGCTGCTCGACAGCTACTGCGCCGAGCGCGTCCAGGCCGCGCGCGAGAACCTGCGCCAGGGCATGAAGAGCACCGAATTCATGTCGCCGCCGTCGTTCGGGTTCGAGCTCATGCGCACGGCGGTGCTCGGTCTCGCCGCCCACCACCCGTTCGTGCGGCCGCTCATCAATCCGCGCCAGACGCAGCCGATCCGCTACGCCGGATCGCCTCTGAGCCCTGACGATGCCGACGGCTGGAGCGCCGGCCCGGCGCCCGGCTCGGTCGCGCTCGAATGTCCCGTGACGCTCTGCAGCGATAAGGCCCCGCGTCGCGGGCACTTCACCGAGCTCCTGGAGCCCGCCTTCACGGCGATCTGCTTCAGCGAGGACGGACGCCTGCCTGAAGCGCTGGCGGCACTGGCGAGGGCGTCGACGGCGACCGCCGTGCCGCTGAGGGCGGTGGCGGTTGCAACACGGCAGCCGCACGAACGAGTGTCTGCCGGCTTCGCCTGGGACCACACCGGCCGGCTGGCGGCGCTCTACGGCGCCGCCCCGGGTAGCGTCTATCTCTTCAGGCCCGACAGCCACGTTCTGGCTCGTTGGCGCGAGCCTGCTGCGCAGGCCGCGCGGCTGGCGCTCGAACGGGCACTCGGGGCATCGGCGGCCAGGACGGAGGCGGTGAGCTCATGACCGACGACGAGCTCGACACCCTGTACGGCGAGCTGTGCCGCTCCCTGACCGAGGCCGGCGAATCGCAGGCGCCATTGCTGTTGGCGCGGTTCGCCCTGCTTGCGATCGGCGCGATCGACGATCCGCCCCGCATCCGGGCGCTGCTCGCCGCCGCGCGGGAATTCGACACGTCGGGAATCTCGGATCAGCGACTCGTTACTTCCGAATCAGTGCGGGAGACATCATGACAACGGTAAACTGGCGCGAGAGCGCACAACGCTTGAATCTGTCACGGCAAGCCTTCATCGCGGGCCGATTCACGGACGCCGCATCGGACAGGAGGTTCGATGTCGTCAACCCGAGCAACGGCCAGCGCCTGGGCAACCTGCCGGAGTGCTCCGCGGCGGACGTCGACCGGGCCGTACGCGCAGCCCGCCAGGCATTCGACGACGGGCGCTGGGCGAACATGGCGCCGAAGGCGCGCAAGAAGGTCATGCTGAAACTCGCGTCACTCGTCGAGAAACACCGCGACGAGCTGGCGCTCCTCGACACGCTCTCGATGGGAATGCCGATATCCATATCGACGAACTACTGCATCCAGTGGACCATCAACGCGCTGGAATGGTATGGAGAGGCAATCGACAAGCTCTACGATGAGATCGCCCCGACCGACAGATCGGCGCTCGCCCTGATCACGAAGGAGCCCGTGGGAGTCGTCGGCGCCGTGTTGCCCTGGAACTGGCCCATGGGACTGCTCGGGTGGAAGGTGCCGCCGGCCCTGGCGACCGGCAACAGCATCGTGCTCAAGCCCGACGAGCAGACCTCCTTCTCGGCGCTGCGCTTTGCCGAGCTCACAGTCGAGGCCGGCGTTCCCGAAGGCGTGTTCAACGTCGTCACGGGCGGGCCCGCCGTGGGCGAGGCGATCGGCCGCCATCCGGACATCGATGTCGTCGGCTTCACGGGCTCGACCGAGGTCGGCAAGCTCTTCCTCAAGTACTCGGCGGAGTCGAACATGAAGCCCGTGTGGACGGAATGCGGGGGCAAAGGGCCCAACATCGTCTTCGCGGATGCTCCGGATATCGACGTCGCGGCGCAGACGGCCGCGTTCGCCATCTTCCTGAACACCGGACAGGTCTGCGCGGCCGGGTCGCGCCTCATCGTGGAGGAGTCGGTCAAGGAGCGCGTGGTGGCGACGAT
>DASZYK010000356.1:0-3309 GCA_035545455.1 Steroidobacteraceae bacterium | reverse complement strand
CCGGAAGCGGGCGGCTCCAGATGGGCGCTGTGGGCCGGGATCGGCGTTGCCGTGATTGCGCTCGCCGGCGGCGGCGCGTGGTACTTCACCCGTGGAAAGACGGCTTCCCACCCAGGTCCTGCCATCGGGGCGCAGGCCTCCGGCACGACACCGGCGAGCGGCGGCAAGACCGCTCCGGCTGCGGCGGCGCTCGTGCAGCCGGCCGCCGATACTTCCATCGTGGCGGGTCAGGTCGATGACCTGCTCGAAAAAGCGCGCCGCGCCATGCGCGATCGGCGCTATACCGCTCCGACCGGCGACAATGCCCTCGTCTACTATCGCTCTGCGCTCGCGGCGGACCCCGCGAATGGCGAAGCGAAGGACGGTTTGCGCCGCGTCGGCGACGTCCTGATCTCACGATTCAATGACGCGATGTCGGGCTCGCGCTACAGCGATGCCGCCCTGGCTCTCGCGAGTCTCAGGCTCGCGCAGCCCTCGGACTCACACCTGGGTCCCTTCCAGCTCCAGCTCTCGACCGTGGAAATCTCCAAGGCGCTGTCGGACGGCAACGCCGATCGCGCCGCCGCGCTGTTGCGCCAGGCCCAGCAGTCCGGCGCGGTCCCCGCCGCGCAGCTCGCCGCCTGGCGCGCTCAGCTCACGCACCTGCAGCAGTCGAACAAGGTACAAAGCCTGGCGGCTCTGGTGGCCGCCCGGATCCGCAGCGATGAGTTGACCAGTCCGGCGGACGACAGCGCCCAGGCCTACCTCAGCCAGTTGCGGGCGGCGGCGCCCACCGCCCCGGCGACCTCGCGGGCCGCGAGCGCACTCATCGCGGCATTCTTCGCCAAGGCGAAGCAGAAGGCGCTGGCCGGAGATACCGCTGACGAGGGCCGCTGGCTTGCCGCCGCGCGAGCCAACGGAGCCTCCGCCTCCGACGTCGCGGACTTCCAGCGGCAGCTGGTGAGCGCACAGGCCAAGGCCGCGCGCGCGAAGTCGGATCGGCTGGCGGCCCTGGTGCGCGAGCGCCTGAGCAGCGGCGCCCTCACCTCGCCGGCCGGCGACAGCGCGGCGGACTATCTGCAGCAGCTGGAGGACAGCCATCCCACCGGCTCCGCGCAGGCTGCGGCCGCGCAATCCAAGGGTACGCTGGCCGCCAAGCTGATCGCGCGCGCCAGCTCCGAGATGCGCGCCGGCGAGACCGACAAGGCGAGCGCCGACCTCGCGGCCGCGACCACCTGGGGCGCCAGCGCCGCCGACGTTGCCGCGGTTCAGCGCCTGAGCTCGAGCTCGGCACCCGCGGAAGAGCCCGCCTCGGGGCCCGATCTGGCGGCCCTGGCTGCCCAGCTGAAGCGCACGCGCTATGTCCCGCCGGAGTATCCCGACCGTGCGCTCTCGAATCGGATCAGCGGCAGCGTGACCGTGCAGTACGTCGTGGATAAGAAGGGGTACACGAAGGACGTTGAGGTGACCCAGTCGACGCCGCCGGGAGTGTTCGACCGGGCGGCGACCGATGCCATCCGCCGCTGGCACTACCGCCCCGCGAAATACCATGGCCAGCCGGTCGAGGTGCCCGTGCGCACGCTCATCCGCTTCGAGCTGCCCAAGTAGCCGTCAGGGAGACTCACATGAAAGTCACAGGGGTGGATCGCAATCGCCGGCTGATCACCGCCGGCGCGGGTACGGCTCTCGCGGCGGTGATGGGCCTCGCCCTCCTCGCGGGCTTCAGGCTGGCGACACAGATTCGGTCGAGCATCACCGCCCTGCAGACCGCGAGCGAGCTGCAGACTTACCCGGGAGTCATCAACCAGCAGCTGACCGCGTTGCGCGAGCGGCTGGAGACGCGCGAGTACACGGGGCAGGCGCACGCCGAGCTCGCCGGCACGGTGCAGCGCTTCGACGACGATATCCAGCTGCTCGCCAAGCGCGGCGACATGCACTCACCGCAGCTGCAGGAGGCACTGCGGATGTGGCGGGACTACACCCCGGTCCTGGCGCCGATCATAGCTTTCTCCGGCGAGCCCTATGTCGACACCGACTCGGGCAGCTCGCTGTCCGAAAGCGGCAAGATGTACTACAGCAACGTGCGTCAGGCGCAGTTGCTCGCGAAGCAGAATGTCAATCGGCTGCACCGCCTGCTCACGGGGGTGACCCGCTCGCTCGAGAAGCAGTCCTCGGGCGCCGCCGCGCGCCTGCGGGCGCTGCTCTCGGGTGGCGTGCTCGCCGCGCTGGCTCTCGCCGCCGCTGCCGCTTACCTGCAGCTGACCCGCGCCAGGCACGCGCGCGCCGCCCTCGAGGCGCAGGAGCAGACCCGCGACATCCTGAAGACGGTGCGCGAAGGCTTCTTCCTGCTCGATGCCGATTACAGGATAGGCTCCGTCTGGTCGGATGCGCTGACGCGAATGTTCGGCCGCAGCGACTTCGCCGGACTGTCCTTCGAGAAGCTGCTCGAGGATCGGGTGCCGCCGAACACACTGGCGACGGCGGTCAAGTACATCAAGCTGCTCTGGGGCGACCGGGCTCATGAGAACCTGATGAAGAGCATCAACCCCCTCGGGCAGCTCGAGATCAGCATGGACAACGGCCGCGGCGGCAAGGAGACCCGCTACCTGCAGTTCGACTTCCACCGCGTGGTCGGCCCCAAGGGCGTCAAGCACGTGCTCTGCGCCGTCGGCGACATCACCTCCAACGTCCTGCTCGCCAGGGAGCTGCAGGAGGCGCAGGAGAACGCGAACGCGCAGGTCGACATGATGGTCGGCATGCTGCACGTCGATCCGCTGCAGCTCTCCTCTTTCCTCGACACCACCGAGGCGGGGCTGCAGCTCATCAACGCCATTCTGAAGGAGCCCGCGCGCACCGACGGGGAGTTCCGCAAGAAGCTGGGCGGCCTCTTCCGCGAGCTGCATTCGATCAAGGGCGAGGCATCGGCCCTGAACCTGATGAGCATCGCCCACCGGGTGCATCACCTCGAGGACATGGTGAGCGAGCTGAAGAAGAAGGCGGAGCTCTCCGGCAACGACTTCCTGCCGATGGTGCTGAAGCTCGATGAGCTGCTGGCGCACCTGCGTGGAGTGCGCGAGATGGCCACGCGCCTCACGGCACTGAAGGACCCGACAGCCCCCGCGGCTGACGGCGCCCGCGCACGCCCGTCCGCCTCGGGAGAGCGCCAGCATGGCCTCGCACGCGATGAGATCTCACCCACGCTGCAGGCGCTGGCCGAGAAGCTCGCGAAGGATCACCAGAAGCCCTTCAAGCTGACGGTCTCGGGACTCGCGAGCGTGCCGCCGGTCTATGCCGCGACCGTGAAGGACTGCCTCATCCAGATGCTGCGCA
>DASZYK010000355.1:0-2086 GCA_035545455.1 Steroidobacteraceae bacterium | reverse complement strand
CGGTCTCGACGCGTCGATCGAGGTTGCGCTCCATCAGGTCCGCGCTGCCGATGTACACCTCCGGCGCCCCGCCGTTCGCGAACCAGTAGACCCGCGAATGCTCGAGGAACCGGCCGACGATCGAGCGCACGCGGATGTTCTCCGACACGCCCGGCACGCCCGGCCGCAGCGCGCACACGCCGCGCACGATGAGATCGATCGCCACCCCGGCGCGGGAGGCGCGGTAGAGCGCCTCGATGGATTGCTGCTCGACGAGCGCGTTCATCTTGAGGATGACGCGCGCCGGCCGGCCGGCGCGCGCGTGGTCGGCCTCGCGGTCGAGCCTGGCGATGAGGCTGTCGTGCAGGCCGAACGGCGACTGGATGAGGCGGTTGAGCTTCGGGGTCTGCGTCAGGCTGGTGAGCTGCAGGAAGAGCTCGTGCACGTCCTGGCCGACCTCGTCGTCGCAGGTGAAGAGCCCGTAATCGGTGTACTGGCGGGCGGTCCGCGGGTGATAGTTGCCGGTGCCCAGATGACAGTAACGGCGGATGCCGCCCGGCTCCCGCCGCACCACCATGGCGAGCTTGGCGTGCGTCTTGTAGCCGACCACGCCGTACATGACGTGCGCGCCGGCCTCCTGCAGGCGATTCGACAGCTCGATGTTGGCTTCCTCGTCGAAGCGCGCGCGCAGCTCGATGATCACCGTCACGTCCTTGCCGGCGCCGGCCGCGGCGACCAGCGCATCGACGATGGGCGAGTCGCTGCCCGTGCGGTAGAGCGTCTGCTTGATGGCGAGCACGTTGGGATCGCTCGCCGCCTGCCGCAGGAAGTCCATCACCGGCGCGAAGCTCTGATACGGATGATGCAGCAGGACGTCCTTCTGGCGGATCGAGGCGAAGAGATCCGGGTTGCCCGCCAGGCGCCGCGGGACCCCGGGCGTGAACACCGGATATTTCAAGTCCGGCCGCTGGACCAGGTCGTACACGGCCGTGAGGCGGTTGAGGTTGACCGGCCCCGGCACGCTGTAGGTGTCGACCTCGCTCAGCGCGAACTGCCGCAGCAGGAACTGCACGATGTCGGCCGGGCAGTCGCGCGAGGTCTCGAGCCTCACGGCCGCTCCGTACCGGCGGTGCGCGAGCTCGCCCTCCAACGCGCGGCGCAGGTCATCGATCTCCTCCTCGTCGACGAAGAGATCGCTGTTGCGGGTGACGCGGAACTGGTAACAGCCGACCACTTTGATGCCGGTGAAGAGCTTCTGCACGAAGGCCTGGACGATCCCGGTGAGGAGCACGAGCGTGCGCCGCGAGCCCTCGAGGGGCACCGGCACCACGCGCGGCAGCGAGCGCGGCGCCTGCACGATGGCGAGCTCGCTGTCGCGGCCGAAGGCGTCCTTGCCCTCCAGGCGCACGATGAAGTTCAGGCTCTTGTTCTGGATGCGGGGAAAGGGGCGCGCCGGGTCGAGCCCGAGAGGACTCAACACCGGCTCGACCTCGAGCTCGAAGTACCGCTCGAGCCACTTCTCGGCCTCGGGCGTCCAGTCGGAGCGTCCGAGAAGGAGGATGTCGCGCGCTGCGAGCGCCGGCAGCAGCACCTCGTTGAGGCAACGGTACTGCTCGGCCACGACGCCGGCGGCGCGCTCGTGAATGGCCGTGAGCTGCTCCTCGAGCGACATGCCGTCGGCTGCGAACGTTCCGGAGCCGAGCTCGAGGAGCTGCTTCAGGCCCGCCACCCGGATCTCGAAGAACTCATCGAGATTGCTCGAGGAGATGCAGAGGAAGCGCAGCCGCTCGAGCAGCGGCACCGACTCGTCGAGCGCCTGGGCCAGGACCCTGCGGTTGAACTCGAGGAAGGAGAGCTCCCGGTTGATGTAGAGCTCGGGCGACTTGAGATCGGGCACGTCCATCTTTCAAGTACACCAGAGCGCCGGGCCTTATGCACGGGCGGCCGCCCCATCGTCTACAATCGTCTCCTGCCCGGCCCGGCGCGCGGTGGGCAGGAAAGCGTGGTTTCCCGGTCACCGTCCGGTCGGACGCATGACTTCGGCCGGCGGCCCGCGCTGCGCCAGCCCCGTATACGAGCCAGGACATTCATGAACTTCGACGATCAG
>DASZYK010000354.1:0-8979 GCA_035545455.1 Steroidobacteraceae bacterium | reverse complement strand
AGCCCAAGGTGCCGGCCCGATGGCAATCTGCTCAAAGCGCTCCCGGGCGCGAAACAGCAGGAATCCCGACAGCAGCGCGATCACGATCCCGGTCTGCGCATTCGCGTCCTGGCCTGCCCAGTAACGGCCCAGAGCCACCGTGTCGGGCCAATAGAACGCCACGACCGCCAGCAGTACCAGGGCAACCCGTATTGAATTGCGTGGCATCCGTGTGAATTCGCCGACCGGAAAATCCAGACATCATATTCGCTCGCCCTCCGCTGAACAGATCCCTTCGGGCGACCGTGACGGAATTCATGTCGACAAATTTGACATTAGACGCTCGAGGGTCGAAGCACGGGACTTCTTCTAAGTAGCTGTTCCGCAAATGATTTTCTGCCCTCTCGCGAGGGAAAGCGTCCTGCGCGTCTCGAAGTGGCGACAGGCGCGTCGAATTCTTTTACAATCGCACCCAGACGTCTGATCGCGCCGCGGTCGTTTTTGCGAGACCCGACGGGTACTTAGCCCGCATGGTGCGATCCTTGCAGAGAGTTAGCAGCACAAAGCGCTTAGGGGAAAAACCGTGCGTCGAATAGCGTTGGGTTTGTTGGCCTCGGCCATCATGGTCATCGGCGCGCCGGCAGCCCAGGCCGCGATCACCTGCCATTGGATTCCAGCCATGTGCCCCGCGCCCACCGGTCCCGGATCGGGCGACGATGGCAACTCCGTTCCCGAGCCCGGCACGCTCGGCCTGCTCGTTCTGGGCGCGGCCGCCTCGGTCGGGATGCTGCGCCGCAAGAAGAGCTAGAGCGGACGTAGCACCGGGTTTGCCCGGGGCAGCGAGCCCCGGTCAGCTGATCGTCTTGCTCCCGACGTTCGACATCGGGCTCTCCAGCCCGGTGTTCGTGTACGCCGCGATCGCGAAATACCACGTGCCGGAGCTGAGCGCGGTCACCACATAAGTGAGCGTGCCCGGGCTCGTGACATTGATCTCCTTGCTCAGCGACCCCGGGCTCGTGCCGTAGTAGATGTGGTAACCGGCCAGATCCGTCAGCGCCGAACCGTCACTGTTCGTCGTCGGTGCCGTCCAGGTGAGCGTCGCACTCCCCGTGGTCGACCCCGAGGAACTCCCACTGCCGGAAGTGCTGCCGCTTCCTGAGGTGCTGCCGCTCCCCGAGGTACTGCCACTTCCTGAAGTGCTGCCGCTGCCGGAAGTGCTACCGCTCCCCGAGGTGGTGCCGCCTCCCGAGGTACTGCCACTGCCCGAGGTACTGCCGCTTCCGGAAGTGCTGCCGCTTCCTGAGGTGCTGCCGGTCCCCGACGAGCTGCCACTGCTCGAGGAGCCGCTCGATGAGCTGGAGGGGACGCTACTCGAAGTCGATCCGCTCCCTGTCGCGCTCGCGGAAGGCGAGCTCGACCCCGAGCCCCCTCCGCAGCCCGAGAGGATGAGCATGGCGGCGGCAAGACCGCAGACCGTCTTCAATGGCCCCATACACAGCTCCTCCCCAGGTGGGCCTCCGGAACGCCTTGGTTGCGCCGTGGCGGCAAGCGACTGTTCGCCAGCGGCAGCGAGTCCTGGGCAGCAAGCATCGTGCCATGCCGACGGAAGCCTCCTGCATTCAACGTGTTAGGTTGTTTTTCAGGCGGAGGGCGGCCATCCGCGGGAGCCGTTCTGTCTCCGATCGCAGACCTGATCTGTCAAATCAATCGCACTGATGTTGCTAAGCGTCTGAAACAACAGCAGGAAGCCGATGTCCGCAGGCGCAGACACATTTTCGGCGAATGTCAGTCGGGCGAACCCCGAAATGATTTCAGTCGATTGACTGGCGGCTGGCGCATTGTCAAATGCTCTCGACGCGCCGATAACTCGAGAGCGTAAGTCGATGGCAATTAACGGGCATGCAGCAGATCGGCTCACCCGCCGATGGCCGCGGCGCGAATCCCGCGCAGACGTATTCAAAGCGCGACAACGAGATCGAAGCGCCGTCGCGTGACGGCCGCCGTTTTGCCGCGGGAACAGCCTGTCGTATGATCCGCCCGGCCCAATCGGGTCGCTGCGATATGTCACGAGGAGACCGACTTGCGCGAATCAACGCCGGCCGGACCCGCCGATCTCCCGGCGGATGAGGCGACCACCGAGCTCGCCATCCTGGAGCAGACCGACTCGCTCGACGGTATCCGCCTGGCGAAGGGGAATCCCTTCGGACTACATCCTGATCCCATCCCTCAGGACTGGATACTCGAGGGCAATCCCACGGCCCGCCGCAGGCAGCTCGTCGGCAGCTCGGACAATCTCGCGAGCACGCACATGTGGGACTGCACGGCGGGCCAGTTCAACTGGCATTACAAGTCGGACGAGACCATCTACGTCCTGGAAGGCTCCGTCGTCGTGGAGGACGCCGCAGGAGTACGCCGGAGGCTCGGGGTGGGTGACACGTTCCTCTTCCCTGCAGGAACCTGCTTTCATTGGACCGTGCCGCACTACATCAGGAAGCTCGCGTTCCTGCATGCGCCGCTGTCGCGGAAGATGCAGGTCGTCAAGGGGATCTACAACTTCCTCAAATCCCCGTTCAAGCGAGGGCAGCCGGCAACGACCTGGACGGGTTGAGAGATGCGAGCGCCGCCAGGATCGAGCAGGCCCGCTGCTCAGCGCTGATCGAGAAGGCTCTCCATCCAGGCAGCGACCTCGGCAGACTCTCCCGAGCCCTCAGCCCGCAATCCCGCGACGGCTCCGCGGACGTTCCCGGCCACGTGGTTCTGATTGAGCTTGAGCTTGATCTCGATCTTCTCCGGCGAGAGCTCGAAGCCCACGATCGCCTTCAGCCGCGCTCTTCCCGCCTCGCCGGTATCCTCGAACCGCCACGGCTTCTGCGCTCCGGCCTCGTACTGCTGCGCAAGCGCCGTGACGATGCGCTCGAGCTCACCGGTATCGTGAACGACCCGTACGCGCCCATACACATGTGCCACCGCATAGTTCCACGTGGGCACGTTCTTCTCGGGCTCGACGTACCAGCGGGGTGAGATGTAGGCGTGCGGCCCGTGCAGGATGAAGAGCACCCGCTGCCCCTCGATGTCCCGCCACTGCGGGTTCGCGCGCGCCCAATGCCCCGTCAGCGTCACCTGCCCTTCGGCCCGGCGATATAACACCGGCAGGTGCGAGGCGAAGGGGGCGCCGTCGATCTGCGACACCAGCGTGCCGAACGCGTTGTACGCGGCCAGGCGGTCGAGTACGGCCAGGTCCTGGGTGCTGAAGGCTTGCGGGAGGTACATGGTGAGCAACCGCTGCGCGTGAATCTCTAGAAATCCAAAGAAACGTGAATCTGCTCAACTTCCGGCGGACTCGTGCGTCGAACCGAGTGAGGATTGAGGCACACACGACTGCGTTGTGGTCCCGGTGTGCCGGCCGCGCTCGGGACTTCCCCCTCCCTGAGACTCGAGCAGCGCCGGCAATTCTCGCCCAGCCCAAGCGGCTGACACTCGCGAGCACCGTCGGAAGCCTGCCGCCCTGGCATCCCCAGGGCGGTTTTTTTTAGGCGGCGCGTGCCGCTTGAGTGGCATCTGTGCGGCGCTCGAGCGCCGGCAGCCGCATGGCGATTTCCAGTCCGCCGCCAGGGATGTTGCGCGCCTCGATGGTGCCGCCGTGCACGGAGATGGCGCGGGCCGCGATCGCGAGACCCAGCCCCTCCCCGCCGCCGGCGCGGTCGCGCGCGGCATCTACTCTGTAGAAGGGCTCGAAGATCAGCTTCAGATCCTTGTCCGGGACGCCGGGGCCTCGGTCCTGCACGATGACCTCGATCCGGTCCCGGCGCGTCGCGGTGACGTCGATGGCGGAGCCGGCGGGTCCATAGCGCAGGGCGTTGCGGATCACGTTCTCGAAGGCGCTGCGCAACAACTCTGGATCTCCGGCGACCTCCAGGCCCGCATCGGCGTGAACGGATACGGTGCAGCTTCGGGCTTCGGCCTCGATGCCCACGTTCTGCCCGATCATCTCCAGCAGCTTCGCGATGTCGACGGGAACGCCCTGAAGAGCGCTGCCCGGACGCTCCAGCCGGACGAGCTTCAGGATGCGGGCGATGAGCTGCTCGAGGCGGTCGGCCTCGCACTCGATTCGGGTGAGGTGGCGCGCCATGCCACCATCCTCCCGCCGCGCGAGCGACAGGGCGAGCTGCAGCCGGGTGAGCGGCGAGCGCAGCTCGTGCGAGACGTCCCGCAGCAGTTGCTGCTTGGACTCGAGCAGGTTCTGCACGCGCTCGGCCATGGTGTCGAAATCCGCGGCCAGCAGCGCGAGGTCGTCCTGACGGCCCTTCATGCGCGGCAGCATGCGAACGCTGAGATCCCCAGCAGCCATTTCGCGCGTCGCCTGGCGCAGGCGGTCGATCGGGCTGACGAGGTGGCGCGTCAGGAAGAAGCAGATGACCGTGCTGACGACCAATGCGATGGCGAGTGTCGCGGCGGCGACGGCAGGCAGCTCCAGCTCACCGAAGAGCAGCGGATGCTCGTGCAGGGGTCCGACGATGACATGGTAGGTGCTGCCATCGGGCGCCATCAGGACGAGCGCTCCGCCCATGGGAGCGATTGCGCCGGAGCGCACCGTCTTCTGCCCCTTCTTCGTCCGTCCCTCCAGCGGGGTCATCAGATAGCGCGGCAGCTTGCGGTTCAGCAGGTCGTGGCCGTCGGGGCCGACGACGTACGTCCGCGAGAACGCGGGCTCAGGTGACAGATCGTCGAGCCAGTCCCGCAGCGCATCCGGCCCGCCCGTCTCGAACGCCACCGCGGCCTGCGCGAAGAGCTGCCCCCGCTGCACCCACGGCAGCTCGTTGCGGTGCTGGATGGCGGCGCTCACGGCCACGGTCACGGTCCCCACGAGGATGAGGGCGATGGCGAGCCAGAACGACCTGAAGATGCGCCAGTAAAGGGAGTGCATGGAATCGGCTACTTTTGGGTGAGCGCATATCCGGAGCCCCGCACGCTCTGCACGGAGACCCGGTCCGTCAGCTTCGCGAGCTTACGCCGCAAATTGCTGACATGGGTATCGAGACTGCGGTCCGTCGGCAGGAGGCGCCTGCCGCGGGCCGGCAGCATCAGGTCCTCGCGGCTGACGGTGCGGGTGTCGGCCCGCACCAGGAGCTCGAGGATCCGAAGCTCCGCCGCCGTGAGCTCGAGGTCCTGGCCCTCGATCTCGGCCCGGCGGGCCCGCAGGTCGAGGCGCAGCGGACCCCAGGTGAGCGAGCCGGCCACGGGCTGCGGCTCGGCCGCCATGCGCCGCAGGACCGCGCGGATGCGCGCCACGAGCTCGCGCGGGCTGAAGGGCTTGGCGAGGTAATCGTCGGCGCCGAGCTCGAGGCCGATCACCCGGTCGACCTCCTCGCCGCGGGCGGTGAGCATGATGACCGGGATGCGGTTCGCGGCGCGCAGGCGCCGCAGCACCTCGAACCCCGAGAGCTCCGGCAGCATGACATCGAGCACCACGAGATCGAGCCCTCCCCGGGCCACGCGCTCGAGTGCCGCCGAGCCCGTGCCGGCGGTTTCCACGGCGAAGCCCTCGGGGCCGAGGTACTCCGCCAGCATCGTGCAGAGCTCGTGGTCGTCATCGACGATGAGCAGGCGCGTGCGGGCGTCGAGCGCCTCGGGGTGCGCGCTCAAGAGGGGTTCTCCAGGCTGAAGACCTGCCGCTGATCGTCGTAGGCGAACACTTCGGCGTAGCGGCCCCAGCTGATGATGGTGCGCAGCGTCTGCTCGGCCGCCTCCTCGGCCATGTAGTCCTCGAGCTCATCGAAGAACCGGCTCTTGGGGGCGGTGTGGCTGCTGCGCTCATCGAGCACCCGGCGCACGTGCGCCGCGAGCGGGACGTAGGTGAGGAGGTGCCGCGCGAAGAGGTGCTTGCGCTCGTCGCTCTCCGAGCGCGCGAAGGCGAGGCCCGCGTCCGTCAGCCGGATGTCGCCGCCCTCGACCTCGGCGAAGCGCAGCATCTGCAGCGCCTCGGCCACCCGGAAGAGATCGTCGAGCTCCATGTGCAGGTCCTCGGCGATCACCGGCAGGTCCGCCTTGCCGTTGTAGGGCGCCTTCTCGACCTCCTCGATGAGGCCCTGCAGCAGGTTGGAGGAGACGTGGATCAGGGTGGTGCCGATGCCCGTGCCCGCGAAGCGCTCGGCCTTGGGCCCGACCCGCACGTCACGGCGCTTGGCCGTCATCTCGACGTACACGCGCTCGACGAGGGCGCGGAAGCGCGGATCGAGCGGCGAGCGCGGCTGCGGCAGGTCGATCGGGATCTCGCTCACGACCCGTCCGGGATGAGTCGAGAAGATGAGGAGGCGATCGCACATCTGCACCGCCTCCTCGATGTTGTGAGTGACGAGGAGCACCGACCGGATGGGCAGCTGCCCCTCCCCCCAGAGGTCGAGGAAGTCGCTGCGCAGCGTCTCGGCGGTGAGGACGTCGAGCGCGGAGAACGGCTCGTCCATGAGGAGGATGTTCGGGTGCACGACGAGCGCGCGTGCGAAGCCGACGCGCTGGCGCATGCCGCCCGAGAGCTCGCGCGGATAAGCGGACTCGAAGCCGTCGAGGCCGATGAGGTCGATCGCCTGCAGCGATCGCTTGCGGATCTCCGCCTCCGGCAGACGCAGCGCCTCGAGGCCGAGCTGCACGTTCTCGAGCACGGTGAGCCAGGGGAAGAGCGCGAAGCTCTGGAATACCATGGCGATGCCCTGCGCCGGCCCCGCGACCGGCGCGCCCTGGTAGTCCACCACCCCGCCCGTCGGCGAGTCGAGGCCCGAGATCAGCCGGAGCAGCGTCGACTTGCCCGAGCCCGAGCGCCCGAGGAGCCCCACGATCTCCCCGGGCCGCAGTGTCAGGTTGACGTTGTCGAGGACGACGAGCTCGTCGCCGTCGGGCTTGCGGAAGGACTTGCACACGGCCCGCACGGCGAGGAGCGGTGCGAGATTGAGCTCGAGAGCGTTGGCGTTCATGCAGCAGTCGTCCCGGTCAACTCACGCGGAACTTGCGCTCCGCCCGCGCGTAAAGCGGCCGCCAGAAGAGGCGGTTCAACACCACCACGAAGAGCGCCATCACCGCGATGCCGAGCACCGTGCGCGGGAAGTCCCCGGCGCTCGTCGCATTCGCGATGTAGGCGCCGAGGCCCGCGGCGGTCAGGTGCCGGCTGCCCCAGTTGGCGACTTCCGCGACGATGCTGGCGTTCCACGAGCCTCCCGAGGCGGTGATGGCCCCGGTCACGTAGAACGGGAACACCGCCGGCAGGGCGATCCGCCGCCACCACAGCCACCCCTGCACGCCGAGGTTCTCCCCGGCGTACTTGAGATCGGCGGAGAGCGAGGACGCCCCGACGATGACGTTGAAGAGAATGTACCACTGCGTGCCGAGGACCATCAGGGGACTCAGCCAGACGTTCGGGTTGAGCTTGAGCACCACGATGCCGGAAACGACGATCGGGAAGAGCAGGTTGACCGGGAAGGCCGCCAGGAACTGCGCGATCGGCTGCACCGTGCGCGCGAGGCGCGGCCGCATCCCGATGTAGACCCCGATGGGCACCCAGATGGCGCTCGCGAGCGCGATGAGCACGGCGACGCGAAGCAGCGTCAGGAAGCCGAGCTCTACGACTCGTCCGACCTCCGACAGGGGAATGTGCATGAGCACAAAGCGTCCGATGCGCCACGCGGCAAGCGCGACGACCGCGGCGACGGCCGTGTACCACGCCACATCCGCCAGCATTGCGCCGACGGCCGACCCGCCCGCGCGCGCCGCCTTCGGCTTGCGGACGGGACCCCGGTTGAATCCCAGCCGGATGACCGAGCCGAACACCGTGCGGCCGAAGCCGATGAGCCGCGAGCGCCGCATCATGGTGAGCGCCCATGAGCGCGACGGCGTCAGCCCCGCCTCCTGCTCGAGACGGAACCAGTCGGCGCTCGCGATGAGCGGCCGGAAGAGGATCTGGTCGTAGATCAGGATGACGACGAACATGGCCGCGATCGCCCAGCCGATGGCGGTCAGGCTCCGTTCCTGGATGGCGCGCGCGATGTAGGAGCCGACGCCAGGCAGGGTCACCGTGGTGTGCCCGACGCTGATCGCCTCCGCAGCCACCACGAAGAACCAGCCGCCCGACATCGACATCATCATGTTCCAGATGAGGGGCGGCATGGCGAACGGCACCTCGAGCCGCCAGAAGCGCATCCAGGGGCCCAGGTGGAACGCGCGGGCGGCCTCGTTGAGCTCGTCCGGAATGCTCCTCAGCGAGTGGTAGAAGCTGAAGGCCATGTTCCACGCCTGGCTGGTGAAGACGAGGAAGACGGCCGCGAGCTCGGCGCCCGCGACCCGGCCGGGCGTCAGCGACAGGAAGAAGACGACGGTGATGGAGAAGCCGAGGATCGGCACCGACTGCAGGATGTCGAGGAGCGGCACCAGCACGGTCGCGGCGCGCCGGCTCTTGGCGGCGAGCGTGGCGTAGGTGAACGTGAAGAGGAGCGAGGCGCCCATCGCGATCAGCATCCGCAGCGCGGTCTGGGCCGCATAGTCCGGCAGATACCGCGGGTCGAGCGAGATCGGCTGCGCCTCGAGGTGCGCGAGTGACCCGGTGAGCGCGTGGGCGGTATCGCCGAGATAGGCGAAGAACGCGAACACCAGCACGAATGCGATCACGTCCCAGCGCCCGGGGACGTACCGGGTCTTGAGGACCGAGATCGGCAGCTCGATGCGCATTCGGTCAAGTGTGCCCGTTTCCTCAGGCGCCGGCACTTGCGCTGACGGGTCTCAGAGGGTGAGGTACCATCCGCGTCCGGTTGTCCTAGGGTAATCGACCCATGAAGCTCTCATCCCTCGCGCCGGCCGTCGCGGCGGCGGCAACCCTGGCCATTGCCCTCCTCGGCGGCGCAGCCGCGCACGCAGGCGATTCGACGATCAGCCAGGACGCGCGGCAGATCGGCCACACCGTCTCACGTGATGCCAAGCAGGTCGGCCACCAGGTCGCGAGCGACTCACGCAGGCTCGGTA
>DASZYK010000353.1:0-10917 GCA_035545455.1 Steroidobacteraceae bacterium | reverse complement strand
TCGGCCTGGCGATCGGCGCCGAGATCGCCGCCCGCTCGGTATTCGCGCGCAAAAACTACTTCTATCCGGACCTGCCGAAGGGCTATCAGATCAGCCAGTACGAGCTGCCGATCGTGGCGCAGGGCGCCCTCGACATCGTTCTGGATGACGGCAGCACGAAGCGCATCGGCATCACGCGCGCGCACCTCGAGGAGGACGCCGGCAAGTCGCTGCACGAGGGGCTCGGCGGGCTCACGGGCGTGGATCTCAACCGCGCCGGCACGCCGCTGCTCGAGATCGTGTCCGAGCCCGACCTGCGCTCCGCGAAGGAAGCGGTCGCATACATGAAGAAGGTGCACACGCTCGTGCGCTACCTCGAGATCTGCGACGGCAACATGCAGGAGGGCTCGTTCCGCTGCGACGCCAACGTCTCGGTCCGGCCGAAGGGCTCGGACACGTTCGGCACCCGGGCGGAGATCAAGAACGTCAACTCCTTCCGTTACGTCGAGAAGGCGATCCAGTACGAGGTGGCGCGCCAGATCGACCTCATCGAGTCGGGCGGCAAGGTGGTGCAGGAAACGCGGCTCTACGATCCCGACAAGGGCGAGACGCGCTCCATGCGCGCCAAGGAGGAAGCCAACGACTATCGCTACTTCCCCGATCCCGACCTGCTGCCGCTGGCGGTCGAAGCGGCCTTCGTCGAGGAGGTGCGCAGGAGCCTGCCGGAGCTTCCCGACGAGAAGGCGGCGCGATTCTCCTCGCAGTACGGCCTGTCGGCGTACGACGCCGGGGTGCTGACCGCGAGCCGCGAGCTCGCCGGCTATTACGAAGAGGTGGTGCGCGCCGTCCCCCGTGAGCCGAAGCTCGCCGCCAACTGGGTGATGGGCGAGCTGGCCGCCGCGCTCAACAAGGAGAATCTCGATATCGCCTCGGGCAAGATGCCGGCCGCGCGGCTGGCGGGCCTCCTCACGCGCATCGCCGATCAGACGATCTCCGGCAAGATCGCCAAGGAGGTGTTCGAGGCCATGTGGGCGGGCGGCGAGGGTGCCGACGCGGTCATCGAGGCCAAGGGCCTGAAGCAGATCACCGACACCGGCGCCATCGAGCGCGCCATCGAGGAGGTGATGGCGAAGAACCCGGGCCAACTGGCCGAGTATCGCGCGGGCAAGGAGAAGCTCTTCGGCTTCTTCGTCGGCCAGGTGATGAAGGCGACCCAGGGCAAGGCGAACCCGGCGCAGCTGAACGAGCTGCTGAAGAAGAGGCTGCCGGGTTGAGGAAAGCGGGAGAACGCCCCATTCTCCGGGGATGAATCCGCAAACGACTCCCCGCGACGAGGTTCGTCGCTTCATCGTCGAGAACCGCCCGGTCCGCGGGCACTGGGTGCGCCTGGAGAGCGCCTGGCGCGAGCTTCGCGCCCATCATGATTATCCGGAGCCGGTCCGGGAGCTGCTCGGGCAGGCGGTCGCCGCCTCCGTGCTGCTTGCCGCCACCCTGAAATTCCACGGTCAGTTGACGCTGCAGCTGCAGGGCAATGGCGCCGTCAGCCTTCTCGTGGCGCAGTGCACCCACGATTTTCGCCTGCGGGCGGTGGCGCGATTCGATGAGGCGGCGGTTTCGGCGCTGTCGGCGAGTGGCGGCTCGGAAGCGCCCGGGCAGGCGGCCGGCCTCATGTTTCACCGCCTGGTCGGCAGCGACGGCCGCTTCGCGGTGACGGTGGAAGCGGACGAGCGCAACATGCGCTACCAGGGCATCGTGCCGCTGAGCGGGGACTCGCTGGCGGGCTCGCTCGAGGCCTACTTTGCCCAATCGGAACAGCTTCCGACGCGGGTGCTGCTCGCCGCGGACGGCGAGCGAGGCGTGGGCGTTCTCGTCCAGAAGCTGCCGCAGGATGCCGAAGCGGACGACTCGCAGATACGGGAGATCTGGGCGCAGGCCGAGCGCGGCATCGAGGGCCTCAGCGCGGAGGACCTGCTGCAGTGCCCCGTTGAGGAGTTGCTCGGCCGCGGCTTCGCGGCCCATGACATGCGGCTCTTCCGCGGCACGCCGGTGCAGTTCGAGTGCCGATGCAGTCACGGCAGAGTGACCAGCCTGCTGCGGGCGCTGGGAGCGCAGGAGGTCCGCGACGTGCTGCGTGAGCAGGGTGCGGTCACGGTCACGTGCGAGTTCTGCCATCGGCCTTACCGCTTCGATGAGGGCGACGTCGAGGCTCTCTTCGGAGATGGCCCCGAGCCCGGTGGCAATTCCTCCACGATTCACTAGCGATTGACGCATATACGAAACGCCGACCTGGCTTTGCACCGGGAGAGACTTTTCTGTAAGCTGTAATTAAAGATTTATGCAAGTCTTTATATGCCATCGCCGCAACATGAGATCCTGGTGACCTGGCTTCGAGCCGCCGGCGAGCCGACCCGGCTCCGGCTGCTCGCCCTCTGCGCCGCGCGGGAGCTCAGCGTCTCGGACATCGCGCAGGTCGTGGGCCAGAGCGAGCCGCGGGTGTCGCGGCACCTGAAGATCCTCGGGGAGGCAGGATTGATCGAGCGGCTGCGGCAGGGTCAGTGGGTGCACTACGGATTGGCGCACAGCGGCCCCGCCGCCGGTTTCGTCCAGGGTCTGCTCGGACAGCTCGACCGCGCCGACCCGCTCCTGGCCCGCGACCGGGAACGGGCGCAGATGCTCCAGGGCGAAGGCGTGCGGGCGGGTGCGCCGGCAGCATCGCGTCTCGGCAGGGAATTGCGGGGCTTCGTCGAGTCCGCCGACCCGGTCGCGGCGACGGGCTCCGTCCTCCTCATCGGCGCGGATCATCCCGAGCTGGTCGAGACCGCGGCGGGGCTGGGCGCGGAATGCACCATCCTCGCGCACTCGCGCCGATCCTCCCAGACCGCGCGCGCGCTGGCGGAGCGCAGCGGACTGCGCTGTCGAGTGCTGCTGGCCTCGGGCGGGAATGCGCTCGGGCCGAGAGATCTTGCGCGCCTCGGCCAGACCTTCGATGCAGTGCTGCTCGATCGCCTGGGAACGCCCGAGGAGGGGCTGAGCGGGCTGATTGCCGCCGCCCGGCGCGCGCTCTCGCCCTCGGGACGTCTGCTGCTCTTCGAGCGTTATGACTTGCTCGAGGGGCCGCGCGGGCGCGTGGTCGAGCACCCGCTGGCCCGGCTGCGGCGTCTGCTCGCCGACGCCGGTCTTACTTGCCAGCGCATCAGTCCGATCGAGGCCGACGGGCAACACGTGCTGGCCGCGGTCGCCGTGCCGGCCGCCGCGCGGCCTCACGGCGCCGCCAGCGTCGCCTGAAGACATTCACAACCAAGGATCGACCGATGAACGTGTCCTTCGAGTTCTTCCCTCCCGGTGATGCGGCAATGGAAGCCACGCTGTGGCGATCCTTGGAGCGTCTCGCGCCGCTGGCGCCGCGGTTCGTGTCGGTGACGTATGGCGCCGACGGCTCGACGCGCACACGCACGCATCAACTCGTGACGCGCATTCAGCGGCAGACATCGCTCACCGGCGCGCCCCATCTCACGTGTGTGGGCGCGAGCCGCGGCGAGATCCTCGACATCGCGCGCCAGTACCGCGATCAGGGGATCCGTCACATCGTGGCGCTGCGCGGCGATCCGCCGCAGGGCGCTGCGCGTTACGAGCCGCACCCCGACGGCTTCGCATACGCCGCGGACCTCGTCGCGGGCCTGAAGAGTGTCGCGGATTTCGACATCTCCGTCGCCGCCTATCCCGAAGTGCATCCCGAGGCGCCGTCGCCGCGGTCCGATCTCGACAACTTGAAGCGCAAGCTGGACGCCGGGGCTACACGCGCCATCACGCAGTTCTTCTACGACGTCGAGGTGTTTCTACGCTTTCGAGACCGCTGCGCCGCGGCGGGGATCCGCGCGCCCATCGTTCCGGGCATCCTGCCGGTCACGCGCTTCCCGCAGGTGCTGCGCTTCGCCGCCCGCTGCGGGACGAGCATCCCGCACTGGCTGGAAGACCGCTTCCACGGGCTCGACGATGATCCGGACACGCGGCGGCTGATTGCGGCCAGTGTCGCGATCGAGCAGGTCCGGACGCTGGAAGGACACGGTGTGCGTGATTTCCACTTCTACACGCTCAACCGCGCCGAGCTGACATACGCCATCTGTCACGCGTTGGGGGTTCGCCCGGGCAGACGCCCCAGCGCCTCTCCCGCAGCCATTGGAGTCTCCCCATGAGCTTCTGCAGCCACACGGCTCCGAGAGCCGACCGGCCCGGGCCCGCCGGCAAGGACTCGCCCGCGCCGCGCGCCGCCGCCGCGCCCTTCGCCGTTGCGCCGGTGAACGAGGCCGAGCGTCGGGAGCGCATCGAGCGGCTGCGGCGGCTGCTCGACCAGAGAATCGTGCTGCTCGACGGAGCCATGGGCACGATGGTGCAGCAGCACCGGCTGGACGAGCGCGGCTACCGCGGCGAGCGCTTGCGCGATCACGGCCGCGACCTCAAGGGCAACAACGACATCCTGACGATCACCCGTCCGGACATCATCGACGGCATTCACCGCGCGTATCTCGAGGCCGGCTCGGACATCATCGAGACCAACACATTCAACTCCAACGCGGTGTCGCAGGCCGATTACGGCACCGAGGCGCTGGTGCCGGAGCTCAACTACCGCGCCGCGAGACTGGCGCGCGCGGCCGCGGACGAGTACGCGCGATCTGCGGCCCGGCCGGCCTTCGTGGCGGGCGCGCTCGGCCCGACCAGCCGGATGTGCTCCCTGTCCCCGGACGTCAACGATCCCGGCTACCGCAGCACCTCCTTCGACGAGCTGGCGGCAACCTATCTCGACGCGGCCCGGGCGCTACTCCTCGGTGGCGTCGATCTCCTTCTCATCGAGACGGTGATCGATACCCTCAACGCCAAGGCGGCGATCTACGCCGCGCTGTCGCTCTTCGACGAGACCGGCATCGAAGTGCCGATCGTGATCTCCGGAACCATCACCGATGCCTCCGGCCGGATACTCTCGGGCCAGACGGCCGAGGCGTTCTGGAATTCCATCCGGCACGCGCGCCCGCTCGCGGTGGGCCTGAATTGCGCGCTGGGCGGCCGGCAGCTGCGTCCCTACATCCAGGAGCTCGCGCGCGTCGCGGACACCCGCGTCTGCGCATATCCCAACGCCGGTCTGCCGAACGCCTTCGGCGAATATGACGAAGCGCCCGAAGAGACGGCGGAGATCCTGCGCGACTACGCGGCCTCGGGCCTGGTCAACATCCTGGGCGGCTGCTGCGGAACGACGCCGGAGCACATCCGCCTGCTGCGCGAGGGTGTCGGGCGGTGCGCGCCGCGCGCCGTGCCGGCTCTCGCCGCGAAGACCCGCCTCGCCGGGCTCGAGCCGGTGACGATCGACGAGGAGTCGCTGTTCGTCAACGTCGGCGAGCGCACCAATGTGACGGGCTCGGCCCGCTTTCGCAAGCTGATCGAGGCCGGCGACTACGCGGCGGCGCTCGAGGTCGCGCGCCAGCAGGTCGTGAGCGGCGCCCAGGTGATCGACATCAACATGGACGAGGGCATGCTCGACTCGGAAGCCGCCATGGTGCGCTTCCTGCACCTCATCGCCGCCGAGCCCGACATCGCGCGCGTGCCGGTGATGCTGGACTCCTCCAAGTGGAGCGTGCTCGAGGCCGGGCTCAAGTGCCTGCAGGGCAAGGGCATCGTCAACTCCATCAGCCTGAAGGAGGGCGAGGAGATCTTCCTCGAGCACGCGCGCAAGGTGCGCCGGTACGGCGCCGCGGCCGTGATCATGGCCTTCGACGAGCAGGGCCAGGCCGACACGGTCGAGCGGCGGGTGGCGATCTGCGAGCGCGCCTACGGCCTGCTGGTCCGCGAGGGCTTCCCGCCCGAGGACATCATCTTCGATCCCAACATCTTCGCCGTGGCGACGGGCATCGAGGAGCACAATGGCTACGCCCTCGCCTTCATCGAGGCCACGCGGCGGATCAAGAGCCTGCTGCCGCATACGCTGGTGAGCGGCGGCGTGAGCAACGTCTCGTTCTCCTTCCGGGGCAACGACCCGGTCCGCGAGGCGATGCATTCGGTGTTTCTCTATCATGCGATCGCCGCCGGCATGGACATGGGCATCGTCAACGCCGGACAGCTCGCGATCTACGAGGAGATCGCTCCGCAGCTGCGCGATGCGGTGGAGGACGTCATCCTCAACAGGCGGCCCGACGCCACGGAACGGCTGCTGGAGATCGCGGCGCGCTACAAGGCCGATGGGGGCGCGAAGCGCAAGGAGGACATCGAGTGGCGGGCGCTTCCCGTGGCCAAGCGCCTCGAGCATGCGCTGGTGAAGGGCATCGATGACTTCGTCATAGAGGACACCGAGGAGGCGCGGCTCGCGTACGAGCACCCGCTGCAGGTCATCGAGGGACCGCTGATGGACGGCATGAACATCGTCGGCGACCTGTTCGGCGCCGGCAAGATGTTCCTGCCGCAGGTCGTCAAGAGCGCGCGCGTCATGAAGCGCGCGGTGGCGCATCTGGTACCCTTCATCGAGCAGACCAAGGGCGCCTCGGGCGGGCACCGCGCCAACGGCCGCATCGTCCTCGCCACCGTCAAGGGCGATGTGCACGACATCGGCAAGAACATCGTCGGCGTGGTGCTGCAGTGCAACAACTTCGAGGTCATCGATCTCGGCGTGATGGTCCCATGCGAGAAGATTCTCGACACGGCCCGCCGCGAGAATGCCGACTTCATCGGTCTCTCGGGGCTCATCACGCCGTCGCTCGATGAGATGGTGAGCGTCGCCCGCGAGATGCAGCGGCAGGGATTCGAGCTGCCGCTGCTCATCGGCGGCGCCACCACCTCGCCGGCGCATACGTCCGTGAAGATCGCGCCGCAATACCGCTCCGCCGTGGTTTACGTGAAGGATGCCTCGCGCTCGGTCGGCATCTGTCAGACCCTCGCCAACCGCGGGCAGCGCGCTGCGTTCGTCGCCAAGGTCAACGAGGAGCACGAGCGCCGGCGCGAGCAGCATGCGGGCAGGAAGGTGAAGGCGCCGGAGCTCAGCATCGCGCAGGCGAGAGCCAACCGGCGGCGGATCGATTGGGCCGCGTATGCGCCCGCCGCGCCCCGCGTGCCGGGCGTGCGCAGCTTCGAGAAGTACCCCCTGGGGGATCTCCTCGGCTACATCGACTGGATGCCGTTCTTCAATGCCTGGGAGCTCACCGGAAAGTTCCCGGAGGTGCTCACCGATCCGAAGGTCGGCGAGGCGGCGAGCAACCTCTACGCCGATGCGCGCCGCATGCTGAAGCAGCTCATCGCCGAGAGCTGGCTGGAGGCGCGCGCCGTCATCGGTCTCTTTCCGGCGAACGCCGTCGGCGATGATGTCGAGGTCTACGCCGACGAGAGCCGCGGTCAGCCGCTCGTGACGCTGTCCTTCCTGCGCCAGCAGAAGGGCAAGCCGCCCGGCCAGCCGCACGAGTGCCTGGCGGATTACATTGCGCCGAAATCGAGCGGCGTGCGTGATTACATCGGCGCGTTCGCAGTCACGGCGGGTATCGGCATCGAGGAGCACGTCGCGCGCTTCCAGCGCGCGCATGACGATTATTCGAGCATCATGCTGAAGGCCCTGGCCGATCGCCTCGCCGAGGCTGCGGCCGAGCACTTCCACGAGCGGGTGCGCCGCGAGCTCTGGGGCTACGCCGCCGCGGAGTCACTCACCAACGATCAGCTCATCCGCGAGGAGTACCGCGGCATCCGGCCGGCTCCGGGATACCCGGCCTGCCCCGATCATACGGAGAAATCGAAGCTCTGGCAGCTGCTCGACGTCGAGAGTCGCGTCGGCATCCATTTGACCGATTCCTTCGCCATGTACCCGACGGCCGCGGTGAGCGGCTGGTATCTCGCGCACCCGGAGGCGCATTACTTCGCGCTGGGCAAGATCGCGCGCGACCAGGTGGAGGACTACGCGCGGCGCAAGGGCATGCCGATGACGGAGGCCGAGAAATGGCTGTCGAGCAGCCTGGGCTATGAGACCTGACGTCCCGGGTAGGGAGGGCGTCAGGGCGCCGCCTTGCGGATCTGGAGATCGCCGAAGAGGGCGAGGGTGAGCGCCGAATAGAACGTCAGCCCGATCGAGGCGACCGCGAGGATCGCAGCGGAGGTGAGCGCCCGGGCGATCGCCGCATTTCCCGCTCCGTTGTCGGACAGAGCGATGGCGGCAATGGCGGCCACGAGCACGCAGAGCGCCCAGATGGCCGCGATGCCGGCCGCATAGAGGACGGCGACCCGCCACCAGTTGCCGCGCACCAGCCTGAAGCTGTAGGCGAGACTCCCGAGCACGCCTTTGCGCGCGAGCACCAGCGCGGGCAGAGAGAACGACAGGGCGATGGCGACGTAGATGGCCGGCGCCAACATCACGGCGATCGCGGCGGTCCGGTAGCGCGGCGCGAGCGCGAGCGGCGGCAGCATGAACACGGCGACCGCGGCCCCCGCGAGCAGCGCGATGGCCGCGATCGCGGGTGTCCGCCTCAGCGTGTCCAGAAGATCGACCGAGCCCGTCACCGGCCGGCCCGCGGCGATCGCGGACTGGCGCAGCAGCATCGCCGTCCACAGGATGATCGCGATCAAGGTCCCGAGGCCGTACAGCGCAACGCCGACGGGGTCGTTGCTGTCGAGAATGGGCATGCGCCCGCGGGAAAGATAGTAGAAGGTCGAAAGCTGCCCGGCGATGATGGCCACGGTGGCGTAAGGCAGGCACTTCAGCAGCGAAAGGCGGAAGATCTGCAACACGGCATCGAGCAGCTCCCCGAACGAGCGGGGCTTCAGGGGCGGGTACAGGGCATTTGGCATGGGAGCATATTAGCTTCGCGATGAGTTCGACCGCTATCCAATGTGACTCCGCGACCGTCGCCGTGCTCATGGCCGCGGGCGCGCGGCGCCTGCAGCAGACACTGGCGGCTCGCGATCCGGGCGCGACTCCCGGCCTGGATGCCGAGCTGCTGCTGGCGGAGGCGCTGGGTGTCAGCCGGACGCGCCTGCGCTCTCACCCGGAGGAGATACCCGGAACCGATGCCGCTGCGCGCTATCTCGAGCTCATCGAGCGTCGGGCCGCTGGCGAGCCCGTCGCATACATCCTCGGGCGAAAGGGCTTCTGGACTCTCGAGCTCGGCGTCGGTCCTTCCGTTCTCGTGCCGCGTCCGGAGACGGAGCTGCTGGTGGAGCGGGCGCTGGCGCTCCATCCCGGCGCGCGGGCCCGCGTGGCGGACCTGGGCACCGGCTCGGGCGCGATCGCCCTCGCCCTGGCGAGCACCCGGCCGCAATGGGAAATCGTCGCCACCGACGTCTCCCCCGAAGCTCTCGCCGTAGCGCGTGCCAACGCGGCCGCTCTCGGCCTGCAGCGAGTCGAGCTGCTCGAGGGGGACTGGCTGGCCTGTCTCACCGGGCGCTCGTTCCATCTGCTGGTGAGCAATCCCCCCTACGTCGCGGCGGATGATCCCGCGCTCGGTCAGCCGGAGCTAATGCGCGAGCCGCGGCTGGCTCTCGCGGCGGCCGAGGAGGGTCTCGCGGCCCTGCGCCGCATCATCCGCGCGGCGCCCGATCACCTCGAGCCCGGCGGCTGGCTGCTGCTGGAGCATGGCGCCGGCCACGCCGCCGCGGTCGCGGGCGCGCTTGTGGCGCGCGGCTTCGCTCAAGTACGCTCGCACCGCGATCTCGCCGGGCGCGAGCGCATGACGGAGGGCCAATGGCCGATACATCGCTGATTCGATTCGAGACCTCGCACGGCGCTTTCACGGTGGAGCTCTTCCCGAAGGAGGCGCCGCTCACCGTGGAGAATTTTCTGCGCTATGTCGATGAGCGGCATTTCGACGGCAGCATCTTCCACCGCATCGTGCCCGGCTTCGTCATCCAGGGCGGCGGGCTGGATGCGCAGTTTCGCAACAAGCGCACGCATGCACCGATCCGCAACGAGGCGAACAACGGCCTGAAGAACAAGCGCGGCACGCTCTCCATGGCGCGCACCAGCGAGGTCGACAGCGCCACCTCGCAGTTCTTCGTCAATCTTTCCGACAACGATTTCCTCGATCACAGCGCGCGGGATTTCGGCTACGCCGTCTTCGGCCGCGTCACCGAGGGAATGGACGTCGTCGACAAGATCGCAGGCGTGAAGACCGGCCGCCGGCAGGGCTACCAGGACGCGCCGCTCGAGGACGTGGTGGTCGTGTCCGCGCGTCGGTCGGAACAGCAGCCACAGTAGCCGGTCGGCATGGGGCGGGGTGGTCTCGGGCGGCGGCTGCGTCGCTGGGCGCTGCTCGCAATCCTCGCGTGGCTCGCCTTCACCGTGGTGCCGGTGCTGCTGCTGCGCTGGATACCGCCCGTCACCAGTGCCTTCATGCTGGAGGCGCGGCTCGGGGCATTGCGCGCCGGCGACGCCCGCTATCGCACGGACTATCACTGGGTGAGCCTGGAGCATATCTCGCCGCACGCCGCGCTTGCGGTGATCGCCTCCGAGGACCAGACCTTTCCCTTCAATTACGGGTTCGACTTCCACTCCATCCGTGACGCGGTGCGCGCGGCGCAGCGCGGCAAACGGCTGCGCGGCGCGAGCACGATCTCGCAACAGGTGGCGCGGAACCTCTTTCTCTGGCCGGGCCGGAGCTTCGTGCGCAAGGGGATCGAGGCGTACTTCACCGTGTTGCTCGAGGCGCTGTGGCCGAAGGAGCGGATCCTGGAGATGTATCTGAACGTGGCGCAGTTCGGGCGCGGCGTCTACGGCGTGGAGGCCGCGGCCCGGCGGTTCTATCACGAGCCCGCCGCGCGGCTGACGCCCGGCCAGGCGGCGCTGCTCGCGGCCGTGCTGCCGGATCCGGTGCATTGGCACGTGGACCGGCCGTCGCGTTTCGTGGCCTGGAAGCGGCAGTGGATCCTGGTCCAGATGAGAAATCTCGGCGGCGCGACATACCTGCGGGAACTGACCGGGAACCG
>DASZYK010000352.1:0-2097 GCA_035545455.1 Steroidobacteraceae bacterium | reverse complement strand
CAGCTTCAAGGCGACGCTCGCGCCCTACCTCGCGGTCCCCTATGCCGCGCTCGAGGGCCTGGCCGTGGGCGGCCTCACGGCCGTCCTGGAGCAGCGCTACCACGGCATCGCGATCCAGGCGGTGGGCCTCACCTTCGGCGTTCTCGCGGTCCTGCTCTTCGCCTACCGCATGCGCTGGATCCGGGTCACGGCCCAGTTCAGGGCCATGGTGATCGGCGCCACCGGCGGCATCGCGCTCCTCTATCTCGCCACCATGGTGCTCGGCTTCTTCCACGTCTCCGTGCCGGTGCTCTACGCGGCGACCCCGCTCGGCATCGGTATCTCGCTGGTGATCGTGGGCGTGGCCGCGCTCAACCTCGTGCTCGATTTCGACCTCATCGAGCGCGGCGTCGCCGGCGGGGCGCCGAAGTACATGGAGTGGTACGCCGCCTTCGGCCTCATGGTGACGCTGGTGTGGCTCTACATCGAGATCCTGCGCCTCCTCAGCAAAATGCGCCGCGACTGAGGGCGCGCTGAAGCGTCCCCGGCCGCGGGAAGGAAAGGGCCCTGCCAGATCCCTCCGAGAGCCCAGGCCGCGAAGCGGACGAGGCGCCGGCGGAGCCCGTGGTCGTTCCGCACGGGGCGCTCTCCGCGGACGCTCTGCGCGGCGTGATCGAGTCGTTCGTGCTGCGCGAGGGCACCGACTACGGCGAGCTCGAGCATTCCCTGGAGGCGAAGGTCGCGCAGGTGCGCGCGCAGCTCGAGCGCGGGCAGGCGCGCATCCTCTTCGATCCTGAATCCAACACCGTGACCCTCGAGGTCGTGCCGGCCGCACCTCGCGGCGCCCGGCGCCCTTGAGCTCGGCTTGGCCTGCGGCTTGCTCGATCCTCGTCGTGTCCCCAATCGAACGAGGATCGAGACCATGAACAGTGATCGCACGGCCGGCCAGTGGAAGCAGATCAAGGGCAGCATCAAGGAGCAGTGGGGCAAGCTCACGGACGACGACCTCACTCAGCTCGAGGGCCACAGCGACCAGCTCGCGGGCAGGATCCAGGAAAGGTACGGCATCGCGCGCGAGGAGGCGGAGCGGCAGGCGAAGGAGTTCAGCGCGCGCCACAACTGGCACTGAGCGCCAGAAAGCGCTCGTCCCGTCGCGGCAAGGATGCCGGGCGGGCGGGCCGCGAATATCATGGAAGCCATAAGAATGACCCCGGACGGGAGCCTCCATGAGAAAGCTGACCCAGGCCATGGCTGCCGGCCTCGCCGTGAGCGCGTTGGGAGCCGCGGCAGCCGCGAACGCACCCGCAGCCCCGGACCTCGCCGCCCTCAGCCGCATTCCCGCGGTCTCGGGTTATGAGCAGGCGCTCTCGGCCGCGATCGCGCACGATCTCGCGGCCCTGCATCCCAACACCGACAACCTGGATGACGTCTGGGTCACGGTGGGCCGCGGCTCGCCGCACCGCCTGATCGTCGCGGCGATCGATCAGCCGGGCTACGTGGTCAGCCAGATCACCCCGCAAGGGTATCTGCGCGTGCAACGTCTGCCGCAGGTGCCCCCCAACGCAGTGTTCGACACGTTGAGCTTCGCGCAGCCCGTGCGGGTGCAGACCGCGAGCGGAGCGCTCGTCGGTGGATTCGCGGGGCTCAGCATCCATCTTGCGCCCCGTCGCCTGAACCCTCCCGACATGAGCCACATCGACGAGCTCTACCTCGATATCGGGGCGCGCTCGGCGGCCCGGGCGCGCGCCGCGGGCGCGGATCTCCTCGACCCGGTGAGCTTCGCGCAGGCACCCATGACCGTGGGCGCGGACGACGAGGCCGGTGCCGGCGCCGGCGACCGGTTCGGCTGGGAGGCGCTGCTCGAAGCCGCGAGAAACATCGGGCGCTCGCGCGCACCGGGCACGACGACGATCGCCTTCGTGACCCAGCAATGGCTCGGGGGCCGGGGTCTCATTCGGCTCGTGACGGAGGTGCCGACCGACGAGATGATCTTCGTCGGGCGCATGACGCCGGCCGGAAGCGCGGGAGAAGGTGCGGCGCCGGCACCCGGAGACGGCGTGTTGATCGGCGAGTCCGCCGGCACGCAGCCTCCGGCGAACGGTCTTGCCGAGGCGCTGC
>DASZYK010000351.1:0-3746 GCA_035545455.1 Steroidobacteraceae bacterium | reverse complement strand
ATCTCCACGAGATATCTGTTCAGTGGCACCGGGTCGCCGCCTGAAAGATGCACGAGCGTTTCCAGGCAAGCGAGTGCAATCGTCGAAGAGCAGTAGAGCATCGGGGTGCCTTTCCGATTCCAGCGTCCGCCGGTTCTCTCGGCTCCCTTGCCCAGAAGGTCGTCGGACACGTAGTCCGGCGTGTCCGGCGCGATGCGCCAGATTGCTTTTGCGGGCCTCACGCGTAGGCGACCGACTGCTGCTGAGCCAGAAGATCGGTGACCAGCGTGCGGCCGTCAGCGGTATCCAGCAACTCCCCGGGGGTGCGTCCGCCCAGCGCAGGGTGCGGCCGCTGCAGCCACTCGGCCGTCCATCTCGGGGCATCGAACCCGGTGGGCTCACCCGATTCCCGGACCATGTTGTCCACCTGCCCAATGAGCCGCACGACAGCAAGAATCCTCTCGCTTTCCTCCTGGCTGAGGCGCTGGCGCTTGTGGATCTTTCGGTCCACGGTCGCGCGAGCCAGATTGAGCGTGCTGTAGAGCCGTTCCTTCGGGATCTGCATGCTTTGCGTCAGTGCGACCACATATGCAGCCGGCACTCTTCCTCTGATGATGGCGATCCGGTCCAGGGGGTTCGCACGATAGTAGGCGCCTGCCGACTCGCGGACTGCATTCCATCGAAATCGATCCGCACCGGATGGGTTGCGGGAGCCGGGATCGCTCATGACAATTTGCTCGCTGACTCATATGAGCAGAAATTATCGCTCAAATGAGCGGAACCGGCAAGCGCAGCGGAAGAATGCGGAACTCGCGGGCTGACGCCGTTATCATCGCCTGAAACGAGCGTGTTCAAGCAAACAGGGGACCTGAGTGCCATCGAGGCGAATGCTGGCGGCGTGCTGTTGCGCGGTGGGATTTACAGCTGCTTTTTCGGTGCGAAGTGCGCCGACCTATGATTGGAAGAATGTGACCGTTGGCGGCGGCGGCTTCGCGCCCGACATCATCTTCAGCCGGGCGCAGCGCGGGCTCGCCTATCTGCGGACGGACATGGGAGGCGTGTATCGCTGGAGCGCCGGGCGCCATGTCTGGGTGCCTCTCGAGGACGGGATCGCGCAGTCGAGCTATTTCGGGATCGAAAGCATCGCGGCCGATCCGGTGAACCCGAATATCGTGTATGTCGCTGCCGGCATGTACGCGCGCGAGCCCGCCGCGATCCTGCGCTCGGACGATCGGGGCGATACCTGGCGGATCTTTCCGACGCCCTTTCACATGGGCGGCAATGAGCCGGGACGGGGCGTGGGCGAGCGGCTGGCGATCGATCCCGGTGATCGGTCCGTGCTCTATTTCGGGTCGCGGTATGACGGATTGCAGCGCAGCACGGATCGGGGCCAGACCTGGTCGCGCGTCGCGTCATTCCCGATCCACGGAATGGGCTGGCGTGCGGCGCCCCGAGGCGAGACGGGCATCAGTTTCGTCGTCGTCGATCCAACGAGCGGAGCGACGGGGCAGCCCTCACGGCGCATCTTCGTCGGAGTGACGGACGCCGGGGCACAGCATCTTTTCCGCTCCGATGATGCCGGGGTGAGCTGGACGGCGGTGCGCGGGCAGCCGCGTGCGAGCCTGCTGCCCGTGCATGGCGAGCTCGATTCCAGAGGCGTCCTCTACATCACTTACAGCAACGGTGTCGGACCCAACGGAGTGACCGACGGCGCCGTCTTCCGTTACGACACGCATTCCGGAAAGTGGCGGGACATCACACCGGAGCGAGGGCCCCATCGCGCGTCCGGTGGATACATGGGACTCAGCGTCGATGCGGAGCGGCCGGGTACCGTCGTAGTTGCGACGCTCAACCGCTGGCATCCGGGCGATATTCTCTGGCGGACGACCGACGGCGGAAGCACCTGGGAAAATATCCGTATCCTCAGCCGCCGCGACGTTGCCGCGACGCCGTTTCTCCTGTGGGGAAATCGGCAGGCGGATTTCGGCTGGTGGATGGCGGGAGTCGCGATCGACCCGTTCGATTCCGGGCATGTCGCGTACACGACCGGCGCGACCGTCTATGCCACGCGGGAGCTGCTCGATGCGGACCGGCATGGGAGCCTCCTGTGGAAGCCCTGGGTGCGCGGAGTCGAGCAGACGGCGGTGATCACGCTGGCGAGTGCGCCGAAGGGACCGCATCTCCTCAGCGGATTCGGGGATATCAGCGGCTTCGCGCACGAGGATCTCTCGCGCTCGCCGCAAGAGCAGTTCACCCATCCGGTGTTCGCCAACACCGATGAGATCGATTACGCCGGCCTCGACCCGGGAATCGTGGTGCGCGGCGGCACGCGCGCGCCGCACTCCGGGCCGGGGGCGCCGACGCTCGCCTTTTCCCTGGATTACGGCCGATCGTGGAGCCCGCTCACGCCGCCAAGTCCGGCATCCGCCGTCACCGTCTCGGCGGACGGCCGTGCATTCATGGCGATGGCGCGGAAGCCCCTCGTCACGCTCGATCGCGGCCGCTCCTGGACGGCGAGCCGCGGACTTCCCGCAGGGACTCACCCGATCCCGGATCGAGTGGCGCCGGAGACGTTCTATGCGCTCGACTTCGGACGTTCCGAGCTCTACGTCAGCACGGATGGCGGGAGGACGTTTCGCAAACGCGTGAGCCGAGGACTGCCGGCGGATCTCGAGGCCGATGTGCCCGCATCGCCCGAGCGCCAGTGGCCGCTCATCGCAACGCCGCAGAAGCGCGGCGACTTGTGGCTGCTCGCGCGCGAGGGATTGTTCCACTCCACCGACGCGGGCCGCTCGTTCACCCGCGTTGATGGAGGCATCTTCGTCGCGGCGCTCGGGTTCGGCAAGGCGCCGCCCGGGCGCGATTACCCCGCGTTATATGCCCTGGGCGCGCGAGGCAACATGTCCGCCATCTGGCGCTCCGACGACGCAGGCGCCTCGTGGCTGCGCATCAACGACAGCCGCCACGAGTACGGGCGCCGCTACCGCTGCATCGCGGGGGACCCTCGCGTATTCGGCAGGGTCTACGTGGGGACGGACGGGCGGGGCATCGTATACGGAGAGCCGCGCAGTCAATGAGCGCATCGAGGCGAGGTCGAGTAGGTGAGAGCGGCCAGCCCGTGGCCGTCGATCACGCCGACGCGGGATCGAGAGACTTGCTCCGCGCCGGCCGTATCGCCAGCCAGGGCGAGCCCCTGTAACTCTCCGCGACGAGCCAGGCACCCGCGGTGATCGTCAGGGACACCATGAAGCCGGTCCATTCGAAGCGTTCCGTGGGCTTGGTCAGGATGCCGGGCAGCCAGATGAGCGCGGTGAAGGAGCCGACCATGAAGGTGAGGAGAGTGGCGGCGAGGCGCGGGTAGACGGAAAGAAGAATACCGGCCGCCGCGGCGAGGAATCCCGCGCCGGTGGCGGCGGCCCAGGCGGTGTGGCCCGGAAGCCAGCCGGGCACCATGGAGGCGGTCTCCTTCAGAAAGTTGAAGTGACCCTGGCCGCATCCGAGCAATGCGAGCCCGAAGAGCACTCGCGCGGCACGAACCGCGCCGCCCGAGGCGTCGGCGCGGGGCTCGCCGCGGGAGTCCCGCGGCCAGGGCCGGTTGACCGCGAGCAGCACCAGGGCGCCGGCGAGCATCACCGAGTTCTCACCCAGGCCCAGCCAGACGATGGCGCGCGTGGGCGAGGCGATGACGGCGGTGAGCCGCAGCAGCACGAGCCAGAGGGAGAGGTAGGCGAGCACGATCAGGGTAGCACCGGCGCGGGTGCGCTCCC
>DASZYK010000350.1:0-8357 GCA_035545455.1 Steroidobacteraceae bacterium | reverse complement strand
GGTAGCGGTCCTCGAGGTCAACAGACCCGCGCCGATCCCGCATGATGCTCCCCTCGATTCGCGCGTTTCCGCGTTATCCCGCGCGAGCGAACGGATCCTGACGGCGATCGGTGCTTGGCAACTGATCCCGCAGTCACGCATACAGCCCTACGAGCGCATGCGCGTCTGGCACGAAAGCATTCAGCCGCGCAGCGCCGATGTACTGGAATTCGACGCGGCTTATGCTGGTGAGCCAAACCTCGGCTACATCGTCGAGAACAGACTCGTGCAGACGGCGGCTCTCACGGTGTTCGAGTCCGCGGGCGGCAAAGTCATTGCGGGCGAGCTCTCTCGCCTGCGTGTTCACGACCGGCACGTGGAGCTGGAGACCAGCGCCGGCGCCTTCGCCTGCCGCCTGGTCGTTGGAGCGGACGGCGCCCGCTCCGCGGTGCGCGAGTCGATCGGCCTTTCCGCCGAGACATCCAGCTACCGCCAGACCGCGATCGTGGCGAATGTCCGCACGGAGCTGCCCCACGAGCGCACCGCGTGGCAGCGCTTCCTTCGCACCGGCACTTTGGCTTTCTTGCCGCTCGCCGACGGCTGCAGCTCCATCGTCTGGTCCGCCGACGACTCCGCGGCCGCCACGCTTCTCACGATGTCGCAAAGCGGCTTCGAGCAGGAGCTGCTGCGGCAGTCGGACGCTGTCCTGGGCGCCGTGAAGCTGCGTACGGAACGGCAATCGTTTCCGCTCAACAAGCTGACGGCGCACCGGTTCACCGCGCATCGCTGCGCACTGATCGGCGACGCCGCTCATGTCGTGCACCCCCTGGCAGGGCAGGGGGTCAACCTCGGTCTGCTGGACGCCGCCGCTCTCTCGGAGCTGATCTGCGCAGCCTGCCGCACCCGCGAAGACCCGGGCGCCCAGAGCGTCCTGCGCCGCTACGAGCGCTGGCGGAAAAGCGAGATCGAGCCCATTGCCCTCGCGATCGACGGGTTCAATCGATACCTCGCTCACGGCGTCGGCCCGCTCTCGCGCGTCGCGCAGCGCGGCCTGGCCCTGGTCAACCGGACCGACGAGGTCAAGCGCTTCTTCATCACCCGCGCCCTGGGGCTGGACGGTGAGCTGCCCAGGGTTGCGCGGCATCCCGCCTCCGCGTCCCCTCGATCTCTCAGCTGAGCGGAATCCCGTCGACCTTCGCCGCGCAGATGAAGTCGTTCTCCGACAGCCCCTTGATCGCGTGCGTGGTGTACTGCACGCGGCAGTAGTTGTAGCCGACCTCGAGGTCCGGATGATGGTCCTCGATGTTGGCGATGTGCGCGAGCGCGTTGACGAAGCTCATCGTCCGGTAGAAGTCCTTGAACCTGAACTCCCGCCGCAGGTGCGGCCCTTCCCGCGACAGGACCCACTCGCTCGAGAGCTGCCGCATGAGTTTCTCGGCCTGCTCCCGCGAGTAGGGCGCGACGCCCCCCTCACACGGCCTGCATTTCTTGTCCGATAGCTCGCTCATGATGTGCCCTCGCAAGTGTCGACCGGAGCGCATCGCAATGTGATCCTGGCCGGAAGCTGATCGCCACGACGGCGATCCGCTGGCCCGCAGGGATTGTATTCACGGCGTTCCGGACAGGGTCATATTGCGGTGTGCTCTCTCAAGCAAGAGCAGCTCCCGCAGCAATGCTCTTCCTGCTGAATTTCCGAGCAACATACTGCTCGAGCAGCTCCTGGAACTCCTCGGCAATGTGATCACCTTTCAGAGTGACCGTCTTTTCGCCGTCCTCGTAGACAGGCGCCACCGGCCGTTCCCCCGTCCCCGGCAGGCTGATGCCGATGTTGGCATGCTTGCTCTCCCCCGGCCCATTGACGACGCAGCCCATCACAGCAACCGTCATGTCCTCGACACCGTTGTACTCCCGACGCCATTCCGGCATGCGATGCCTGATGTGCGTCTGAATGCGCTGCGCCAGCTCCTGGAACACCGTGCTTGTAGTGCGTCCGCACCCCGGGCACGCCGTCACCAGCGGCAGGAACGACCGCAGTCCCATCGTCTGCAGAATCTCCTGCGCCACGATCACTTCCTGCGTCCGATCCCCGCCCGGCTCAGGCGTGAGGGAGACACGGATCGTGTCGCCGACCCCTTCCTGCAGCAGCACCGCAATGCCCGCGGTCGAGGCCACGATGCCCTTCGATCCCATCCCCGCCTCCGTCAGCCCGAGGTGCAGCGGGTAATCACAGCGCCCTCCCAGGTCACGGTAGATGGCGATCAGATCCTGCACCCCGCTCACCTTGGCCGAGAGAATGATCCGGTCGTGGGGCATTCCCAGCTCCTCGGCGCGCCGCGCGCTCTCCAGCGCCGAGAGCACCACCGCATTGCGCATGATCTGCTGCGCGCTCAACGGCTCCGCTCGCGCGGAGTTCTCATCCATCAGTCTCGTGAGCAGGTCCTGATCGAGGCTCCCCCAGTTGACGCCGATGCGTACCGGCTTGCCGTGGCGGCATGCCGTCTCGATCATCTCCGCGAACTGCGGGTCGCGCTTGCTGCCGCGCCCCACGTTGCCCGGGTTGATGCGGTACTTGGCGAGCGCCTCGGCGCAGCCGGGGTGCTCGCGCAGGAGCTTATGGCCATTGAAATGAAAGTCCCCGATCAGCGGCACCGTCACCCCGAGCTGATCCAGGCGGTCGCGGATGCGCGGCACCGCCTCCGCGGCCTCCGCGGTATTTACCGTAATGCGGACCAGCTCGGACCCAGCCCGCGCGAGTGACTTGACCTGCTGAGCTGTGCCCTCGGCGTCCGCCGTATCGGTGTTCGTCATCGACTGCACGACGATGGGCGCCACGCCTCCCACCCGGATGGAGCCGATGGATACCTGTACGGACTTGCGACGCTGGATGGAGGACATGGTACCTGCCGGAGAAGGGCTTCCTGGGATCGGCGATTTTACATGCTATGATGGCCGGGCCCCATAATCGGTCTGTCCGGAGAGAGTCCGGCCACCGCCGGAACGCCGAAGGCGCAAGCTCCGCCCGGAAACGCTCAGGCACACGAACGGCAGATCGCGGGGTCTCTGGAGAGTGGTGGACGCCCCTGGCGGCCACCCACCGAAGGGGAGCGGCGCCATCGGCGCCCGATCTCTCAGGTCACGGGACAGAGGGCGGCATGGGCGTTCCACGCCCGCCGTTCTTCGATTGGATCCGGAGCGCCCGTGACACGACGAACCCCGCTATTCGACCTGCACCTCGAGCTCGGCGCCAGGATGGTGGACTTCGGCGGCTGGGACATGCCGCTGCAGTACGGCTCCCAGATCGCGGAGCACCACGCGGTGCGCCGCGGCGCCGGCGTTTTCGACGTCTCCCACATGTGCGTCGTCGACCTCAGGGGCGCACGCGTCAGGCCATTCCTTCGCCGGCTTCTCGCGAACGACGTCGGCAAGCTGAAGGCGCCGGGGAAAGGGCTCTACGGCTGCATGCTCAACGAGACGGGCGGGGTCATCGACGACCTCATCGTCTATCACCTCGGCGACTCGTGGTTCCGCGCCGTGGTCAATGCCGGCACGCGCGACAAGGACCTGGCGTGGATGCGCCGACATGCTGCGGAGCTCGGCGTCGAGGTGATCGAGCGTGCCGACCTCGCCATGCTGGCGGTGCAAGGCCCTCGGGCGCGGAACGACGTGGCGGGCCTGCTTTCGCCCACCGGCTCGGCGGCCGCGCTGGCTCTGGAGCCGTTCTTCGGCCGCGAGGTAGACGGTTGGTTCGTCGCGCGTACCGGCTATACGGGCGAGGACGGATTCGAGATCATGTTGCCCGCGATGGAAGCGCAGCGCGTGTGGACCGCATTGAACGCCTGCGGCGTCGTCTCGTGCGGCCTCGGCGCGCGTGACACGCTGCGCCTCGAGGCCGGCATGAACCTCTACGGCAGCGACATGGATGAGAGCACGCATCCGTTCGAGTCCGGCCTGGGCTGGACGGTGGCTCTGGAGCCGCGCGAGCGGGCATTCATCGGCCGCGAGGCGCTCGAAACGATCCAGGCGCGCGGTCTGCAGCGCAAGCTCGTCGGCCTGCTGCTCGAGGGGCGCGGCATCCTGCGCGCACACCAGAAGGTGCTGATTCCCCAGGGCGGGCAGGGCGAAATCACCAGCGGCACCTTCTCGCCCACCCTGGAGCGCTCGATCGCGCTGGCCCGAGTGCCGGCCGCCGCGGGCCCGAGCGTGCAGGTCGACATTCGCGGCAGGCTGCACGATGCCCGGGTCGTGCGTCCGCCTTTCGTCCGCCACGGCAAGGCGCTGGTTTCCTGAGCGCACGCCATCGATTCCGAACCTCCTCCCCATCACCCGATCCAAGTTTCAATGGAGCGCCGCATGAGCAACGTTCCTTCCGATCTCAAGTACACCAAGAGCCACGAGTGGCTGCGGACCCTGCCCGACGGCACGGTGGAAGTCGGCATCACCGATCATGCCCAGCATGCGCTCGGCGATCTGGTGTTCATCGAAGTGCCCGAGGCCGGGCGCAAGCTCTCCGCCGGGGAGCCGTTCGCGGTCGTCGAGTCGGTCAAGGCGGCCTCCGACGTGTACTCGCCGATGGCGGGGGAAGTGGCCGAGAGCAATCCGGCGCTCGCCTCCGAGCCGGAGGCCATCAACTCCGATCCCTACGGCAAGGGCTGGCTGATGCGTCTGCGGCCGGCGCCGGGCGCCGCGCCTCCCTCGCTCCTCACCGCGGCGGAGTACGAGAAGCTGACAGCCGAGGAGACCGGCTGATGGCCTTCATTCCGCATACGCGCGAGGACGTCGAGTCGATGCTGGCGGCGATCGGCGTCGCGGGCATCGAGCAGCTCTTCGACGAGATTCCGGCCAACCTGCGGCTGAGCGCGCCCGCCGCCGTGCCGGAGAGCCTGAGCGAGATGGAGATCGGCCGGCTGATGGCCGAGCGGGCGCGCCTCGACGGCCGGCCGCTGTGCTTCATCGGCGCGGGCGCCTATGAGCACCACATCCCCGCGGCCGTATGGGCCATCGCCACGCGGGGCGAGTTCTACAGCGCGTACACACCGTATCAGGCGGAGGCCAGCCAGGGCACGCTGCAGCTCCTCTACGAATATCAGACCATGATGGCGAGCCTGACCGGGATGGCAGTCTCCAATGCGTCCCTGTATGACGGCGCAAGCGCGATGGGCGAGGCTTGCCTGATGGCCGTGCGAGCCAACCGCAAATCGCATTCGCAGCGCATTCTCGTGCCCGCCACCGTACACCCGCACTACCGCAGGGCGGCGCAGGCCGTGGCGGGCAACCAGGGGCTCGCCTTCGAGGAGTTGCCGTACTGCACCGAGGAAGGTTGCATTCCCGCCGGCGCGCTCGCCCGCTACGACGGGCAGGACATCACCGCGCTCGTCATCCAGCAGCCCAACTTCTTCGGGCGGCTGGAGGATGTCGATGCGCTCTGCGACTGGGCGCACGCGCGCAACGTTCTGGTCGTGGCGGTGGTGAATCCCACCTCACTCGCGCTCCTGAAGCCGCCGGGTCAATGGGGCGCCAAGGGCGCCGACATCGCGGTCGGTGAGGGCCAGCCCCTCGGCGTGCCGCTCTCCTCGGGGGGGCCGTACTTCGGTTTCATGACGGCTCGGATGGAGCACGTGCGTCAGATGCCCGGCCGCATCGTCGGCCGCACCGTCGATGCCGCCGGCCGCGGGGGCTTCACGCTGACCCTGCAGGCACGCGAGCAGCACATCCGCCGCGCCAAGGCGACTTCCAACATCTGCACCAATCAGGGGCTGCTGGTGACGGCGGCGGCGATCTACCTCTCGCTCATGGGGCCGGCCGGGCTCGAGCGGGTCGCGGCCATGTCGCGGGCGCGCACGCGCGAGCTCGTGGGCGCGCTGACCCAGGTGCCGGGCGTGCGGCGCCTGTTTCGCGGGCCCGTGTTTCACGAGGATGCCGTCGCTCTCGACCGTCCGGTGGCGCCCGTGCTGGAGAGGCTGGCCGCGCGGGGGATCCTCGGCGGCCTCGATCTGACCGAGCACTACCCCGAGCTCGGCCCGGCGCTCCTCGTCTGCGCCACCGAGACCAAGACATCCGCCGACATCGAGCGCTACGCCGCCGCGCTCGCCGAGTGTCTGCGCGAAGCGCGCGCGGCCTGAGGTTTCCATCATCATGTCCACCCGACTGGAAAAACCGATCTTCGAGTATTCCGTGACTGGCCGCGGCGCCGAGGACCAATGGCCGCGTGATCCCGGGCCGGCCGCGACCGAGGACCTGCCGGCGGCGCTGCGTCGCGCCGAGCGGCCGCTCCTGCCCGAGGTGAGCGAGCTCGAGGCGGTGCGGCACTTCACGCGCCTCTCACAGCTCAACTTCTCCATCGACACGCACTTCTACCCGCTGGGATCGTGCACGATGAAGTACAACCCGAAGGCCTGTAATCAGTACGCGATGCTGCCGGAGTTCCTGGCGCGTCATCCGCTGTCGCCGGAAAGCGTGGGGCAGGGGTTTCTCACCTGCCTGTACGAGCTGCAGGAGATGCTGAAGGCGGTGACCGGAATGCAGGCCGTGTCGCTGAGTCCCATGGCCGGCGCCCAGGGCGAGTTCGCCGGCGTCGCGATGATCCGTGCCTATCACCGTGCGCGCGGCGACCTCGAGCGCAACGAGATCATCGTGCCCGAGGCGGCCCACGGAACCAATCCGGCCACCGCGACGATGTGCGGCTGCGTGGTGCGAGAGGTACCTGTCGACGCTGAGGGCGATGTCGATCTCGACGCGCTCAAAGCCGTTGTAGGCCCCAGGACGGCGGGCATCATGCTCACCAACCCTTCCACGCTCGGCGTCTTCGAGCGGCGGATCGAGGAGGTCGCGCGCACGGTGCACGCGGCGGGCGGTCTCCTCTACTACGACGGCGCCAACCTCAACGCCATTCTCGGCAAGGTGCGGCCGGGTGACATGGGCTTCGATGTCATCCACGTCAATCTGCACAAGACATTCTCCACCCCGCACGGCGGCGGCGGTCCCGGCGCGGGACCGGTCGGAGTCAGCGCACGGCTGGCGCCCTTCCTTCCGGTGCCGATCGTCGGCCGCCGCGGCGAGCGCTATTGCTGGCTGAGCGAGCGTGACCTGCCGCAGTCGATCGGGCGGCTCTCGGGATTCATGGGCAATGCCGGCGTGCTGCTTCGCGCCTACGTCTATATGCGCATGCTCGGCCGGGAGGGCATGGCGAAGGTGAGCGAGTACGCGACCCTCAACGCCAACTATCTGCTTGCCCAATTGACCCGTGCGGGATTCGACGCGGCGTACCCGGACCGCCGCGCCAGCCACGAGCTCATCATCACGCTCAAACGTCAGGCGAAGGAGCTGGGAGTCACCGCCATGGACTTCGCCAAGCGGCTGCTCGATCACGGCATGCACGCGCCGACGACTTATTTCCCGCTGCTCGTGCCGGAGTGCCTGCTCATCGAGCCGACGGAGACGGAGAGCAAGGCCGCGCTCGATGCCTTCGTCGCAGCGATGAGCGCCATTCTCGCGGAAGCCGCGCAAGAACCCGAGCGCGTCACCGGCGCTCCGCATACCATGCCGGTACGGCGCCTGGATGACGTTCGGGCGGCCAAGCAACTGGACCTCACGTGGAAGCCGACCGCCGCCCATGCGATTTCCCCGACGTCTTAGCCTCGCCCTCCTCGCCGCCTGCGCGCCCCTGAGCTTCGCCGCCGGAACGCCTCCGCCGGCTTCGCCCGCCACGGCCGAGCAGAATCCCCGCCCGCCGGTGAGCGCGCCGGTGCAGCCCCGTCCGGCGCATCCCACGCCCGAGAGGCCACCGCGAGTGCCGCTTCCGGGGGCGCCGCCGGAAGCCGCGCACCTGGCGCGGCAGGCGGCGGCAGTCGAGGCGAACCCCACCTGGGCCGCGACGCTCGAGCGCATCGCGAGCAGCGTCGTGTCCATCAATGTGGACGAAGTCCGCGCCTTCGACACGGATTGGAACGAGACCGCGCAGGCGACCGGCTTCGTCGTCGATGCGAAGCGCGGAATCATCCTGACCAACCGTCACGTCGTGACGCCGGGTCCGGTGACCGCGGAGGCGGTATTCCTCGATCGCGAGGTGGTGCAGCTCCATCCCATCTATCGCGATCCAGTGCATGACTTCGGCTTCTACCGCTACGACCCGGCGAAGCTGCACTACATCCAGCCGAAGCCGCTGCAGCTCGATCCGCAGGGCGCCAAGGTCGGCAGGGAGATTCGCGTGGTCGGCAACAATGCGGGCGAGCAGCTCTCGATTCTTGCCGGGACGCTCGCCCGGCTGGACCGGGAGGCGCCGAACTACGGCTTCGGCAAGTACAACGATTTCAACACCTTCTACCTGCAGGCGGCGTCCGGCACTTCCGGCGGCTCTTCCGGATCCCCGGTCATCGATATCC
>DASZYK010000349.1:0-11476 GCA_035545455.1 Steroidobacteraceae bacterium | reverse complement strand
CGAGCTCGGCATCACCTCGGACGGCTTCTTCGAGTTGCCGCGGCGGCCCAGGCGAGTGGCGATCGTCGGCAGCGGCTACATCGCCGTCGAGCTGACGGGCATATTCGCGGCGCTCGGCTCCGACGTGACGCTCATGCTGCGCGGCGAGACGATGCTGAAGCATTTCGACTCCATGATCGGGGAGTCGATGCACAAGATCCTGCGCGACGAGGGCGTCAGCATCGTTACCCAGGCCTGGCCCTCGGCACTCGATTGCGACGCCCGCGGCTGTCTCGCGCTCTCATTGCGCGACGGCAGACGGTTGGAGCCGTTCGATTGCGTCCTCTGGGCCATCGGGCGCGCGCCCGCGGTGGAGGAGTTGGGACTGGCGCGTGCCGGCGTGGAGCTCGACGCCTACGGCTTCATAGTCACCGACAAGTATCAGGCCACCAGCGCCGCCGGCGTTTACGCCATCGGCGATGTGACCGGCCGGGCAGCGCTCACGCCCGTGGCGATCGCCGCGGGCCGGCGGCTGAGCGATCGCCTCTTCGGCGGCAAGGGCGACCGGCATCTCGACTACCACGACATCCCCACCGTCGTGTTCGGGCATCCGCCGATCGGCACCGTCGGGCTGTCGGAGCAGGCGGCGCGCGATGACTACGGCGACGAGGCGGTGAAGGTATTCAGGTCGAGCTTCATCCCGATGTACCACGCGCTCACGACGGCCAAGCCGCGGTGCGACATGAAGCTGGTGACCGTCGGGCCGAAGCAGCGCGTCGTGGGCGTGCACGTCGTCGGTCCCGGCGCCGACGAGATGATGCAGGGCTTCGCGGTGGCCGTGCGGATGGGCGCCACCAAGGAAGACTTCGACGACACGGTGGCGATCCACCCCACCAGCGCCGAGGAGCTGGTCACGATGCGGTGAGCGCGGCGAGCACCGGCCCGGTGAGAGGTCTCACGCCGCGCCAGATACGGAACGATTCCGCCGCCTGCTCGACCAGCATCCCCCAGCCCGACACGGCGGCGCGGCAGCCGAGATCGCGGCACCAGCGGACGAACGGCGTATCGCCCTTGCCGTAAGCCATGTCGTAACAGAACGTGTCGGATCCGATGACCGCCACCGGCAGGTCGGGGATCTCGCCGGTGAGGCTGGCGGAGGTGGCGTTGATGATGAGGTCGTAGGGCCCTCCGGCGATGTAGCGGAATCCCACGCCCTGGATGTTGCCCATCGACGCGAACGCCGCCGCAAGCGCCTTCGCCCGGTCCGCCGTGCGGTTGGCGACGACGACGACCTCGGGCTCCAGCGCGAGCAGGGGCGCGAGCACTCCGCGGGCGGCGCCCCCGGCGCCGGTGAGCAGGACGCGCCGGCGCGTGACGACGACGTGCTGATTGACAGACAGGTCCTGCGTCAATCCGACGCCGTCGGTATTGTCACCCAGTATGGTCCCGTCCCTGCGCATCGCCAGGGTGTTGACGGCGCCCGCATGCCTGGCGCGGAGAGTCAGCTCGTGGGCGCGCGCCGCGGCGGTGATCTTGTAGGGCAGCGTGATGTTGAGCCCGCGCCCCCCTTGGGCGAAGAACGCGGCGATGCGCTCGTCCACCTCTTCCGGCGCGAAATCGAACAGCCGATAGCTCATCGACTGCCCTGTCTGACGCGCGAACATGGCGTGGATGAAGGGCGAGAGGCTGTGGGCCACGGGGTGGCCCACGACCCCGTACTGATCGACCGTGCCGCTCATGGCCGGATTCTGCGCCCGCGGCGCGCCGGCGTCACCGTCCCGGCCGTCCGCGCGAGACCCGGGTACGAAGTCATGACCGGTCGCGGGAACCGGTTCGCAGCAGCCGTACGCCTGCGCCGCCGCCGCGCCCCAAATCGAGGCAGGCATGGAGCCGCGGCAGCCAGACCTCCATTCGCTCGGCGAGCCGGTAGGGAGGGTTGAGGATCAGCATCCCCGAGCCGTTGAGGGCGACGCGCGAGTCGCGGGGGTAGAGGGACAACTCCGCCGCGAGCAGCTCGCAATCGAGAGCGGCGGCGAGCGCCGCGTGCCAGGCCGCGGTATCGCGCTCGTCCTTGATCGGATACCAGATCGCCACCACGCCCGTGCGGAAGCGCCTCAAGGCCTCCACGGCGGCGCGCCGCACGCGCTCGAAATCCTCCCGGGTCTCCTCGTAAGGCGGGTCGATGAAGGTGAGCCCGCGGCGCTCGGGCGGCGGCAGCCACGCGCGCAGCTGCTCGAAACCGTCGCCGGTCTCGACACGGATCCGGCTCACGCCCGCCCCGGATTGGGGCAACGCCCTCTCGAGCGCCCGCGCCTCGGCGGGTAACCGCTCGATCAACACCGCGCGGTCCTGCCGGCGAAGGACACTGGCGGCGAGCAGTGGCGAGCCCGGATAGAGGCGCGGCTGCGCGAGCTCGCGGCGCAACAGCGCCACCCGCTCGCCGTACTCCCGCAGCTCCTCGATGCCCGAATGCCAGCCCCCGTCGGCGGCGGACAGCGCGTCGATGCGGCCGATGCCGGTCGCGGACTCGCCGGCCGGACGGCGCGAGGCGCCGGGCCCTGGATGGGCCGAGGACAGGTCGTACGCGCCCCGGCCGGCGTGCGTCTCCAGATAGAGGAAGCCTTTGTCCTTACGCTCGAGGGCCGCCAGCAGCGCGAGCAGCGTCACGTGCTTGTGCACGTCAGCGAAGTTGCCGGCGTGATGGACATGCCGGTATTTCACGTCCGGCCTACCGGCTGCGGGCGCTCGAGCGGCCCGAGGGGACTGCCCGCATCGCCGCGGAGGCCTGCCGCGACATCGATGCCAGCGCCTGGTCGGTCGCCCGCTGGAACGCGGCCACGACCTCGCTCAGCCTGTTCGCGCCCGCTGCGGCCGACCCGGCCGCCACGAAGCTTGCGAGCACCGCGCGTCCCCGTTCCGCACCCAGTGTGCAATCGAGCGTCACGCGCACGGTAGGCGGGGAATCGGCGCCCGCGCCGTAATCGGCGTCGAACCGGCGGACCGTGATCTGCAGCAGGTAGTCCGACGGAAACGGGCTTTCGGCATCCTGCACCGAGCTCCACTCTCGCGACGCGCGCATCGTCTGGACCGCGAGCGATTCCACGAGAGCGGGCGCGTCCGCCGCCCACGAGCTCGCCGCGTAGACGTTCATGCGGTGATCGGGCTGACGCAGCACGATCTGCGCGGTGCCCAGGCCCGGCCCGGCGAGCGGGTGCGCGATGCGCAGCGAGCCTGCGGCGGTCGTGGGCGGATCCGAGGCATCGGAGGCCGCGGATGGCGCGGTCAGCGAGTAGACCTGCGCGGCCGGGGCGTTGCTGTGCAGCAGGCTGGAGCAGCCGGCGGCGGCGAGGCCGAGCAGGAGCGGCGCGAAGCGCCGCAGTTGTTTCCAGGTTGGCTTCAACGCGGAATCTCCACGCCCGCCGGGGCCGGTTGGTAAAGGAGCTGCGACGGATCGCGGCGCAGGCTTTCGGAAAGCTGGCTGATGTCCTTGGCTGCCGCCCGGCCCTCACGCACGAAGCTCTCGATCTCGGGCAGGCTGGCGCGCGTGAACGAGCGCACGTCGGCGCGGTTTTCCGCGATCATCTTGTCGAGCTGAGCCGTGGCCTGCGAAAGGTTATCCGCCACCGTCTGCAGACGCCGCACGGTGGACACGACCTGCGGACCCGCCGTATCCATCACGACACGGGTGCTTCTGGCGGTGTCGGCCAGCTCAGCCGTGGCGGTGCGCAGCTGGGTCAGAAGTGAGTTGACGTTACGCACCGCCTCCGGGAGGGAGTTGCTCGCCTGCGCCAGATTGTCGAGGCTGCTCGAGACGTCCTGAATGTTGTGATCGCTCAGCAGGCGATTCAGACGCTCGATCACGCCCCCGGCTGCCGCGGAGAGCCGTGGAAGCTGCGCCATGAACACGTCGAACTGCGACGGCGCCGAGCGGATCACCGGATACTCGAGGCTCGGCACCGACGGCTGCGCCGGCTTGGCGGACTGCTGCAGGTCGATGTAGAGAAGGCCCGTGACGCCCTGCAGATTCAGCTCCGCGATCGTGCGGGGAGAGATCGGCGTGGTGGACTCGATCGCTGCGATCACCTCCACCCGCCCCGCATCGCGCGGGTCGATCCGCATCTCCACCACCCGCCCGACCCGCACGCCGAGATACCTGACGGCCGCGCCCTGCTCCAGGCCGCTGACGCTGCCGTTGAAATAGATCTCGTAGTGGTCGTACGTCCGGTGAACGCGGGTGCCCGAGTACCAGTAGACGAAGAGCGCCGCCACCAGCGCCACGACCAGCACGAACGCGCCGACGGCCGCGTAGTTTGCTTCACGCTCCATGGGCCACCTTGAGATGAATGCTGGCGCGCTCCCCGTGAAAGTACGCCTGAATCCAGGGGTGCGGATGGTCGACGATGCGTTCCAGAGTGTCCGTCTCCATGCGGCGGTCCACGATCACCCCGACGCGATTGCACGTCCGGAAGATGGAGTCGAGATCGTGCGTGATCATCACCACCGTCAACCGCAATTGCTTCTGCAGGTACAACATCAGCTCGTCGAACTCGGCCGCGCCGATCGGATCGAGCCCGGAGGTCGGCTCATCCAGGAAGAGCAGCCGCGGATCGAGCGCCAGCGCCCGCGCCAGGGCGGCCCGCTTGACCATACCCCCCGAGAGCTCCGCAGGATATTTCCGCGCGGCTTCCGCTGGAAGACCCACCAGGCGGATTTTGAGCATGGCGAGATCGTCCCGGGCGGACGGCGACATGGCGCCCAGATGCTCGACCATGGGGAGCTGCACGTTCTGCAGCACGTTGAGAGAGGAATAGAGCGCCCCCTGCTGGAAGGTCACGCCGTAGCGGGCCTTCACCGCGCGCAGGGCGGCGCCGGAAAGCTGCGTGATGTCGTGCCCCTCGATGCGGATCGTACCGGCCTGCGGGCGCTGCAGGCCGAGGATGCTCCTCAGCAGCACCGATTTGCCGGTACCGGAGCCGCCGACGATGCCGAACACCTCGTCCTCCCGCACCTCCATGTCGAGCCCGTCGTGGACCACCTGGGGGCCGAAGCGGTTGACCAGGCCCTGGACTTCCAGCACCGGATACTTCAAACCCCGATCTCCATGAAGAGCACGGCGAAGAGCGCGTCCGCCAGAATCACGAGGAAGATGGCCTGCACCACCGCGACGGTGGTCAGGCGTCCAAGCTCCCGGGAGGAGCCCCGCACCTGCATGCCGCGGTGGGTCCCGGCCATGGCAATGAGCACGGCGAACACGGGGGCCTTGATGATGCCGACCCAGAAGGTCGTGCCGGAAATGGACTGGCTGACGCGATGGATGTACTGATCGAGCGGCATGTGCAGAAGGTCGGCGCACAGCACCGCGCCGCCCACGAGGCCGATCAGGTCGGCGATGACGGTGAGGAGCGGGAGCGAGATCACCAGGCCGAGCACCCGCGGCAGCACCAGCGCCTCGAACGGATCGACGCCGGTCGCCCGCAGCGCATCGACTTCCTCGTTGAGCTTCATGGAGCCGATCTCGGCCGCGAAGGCGCTGCCCGAGCGCCCCGCCACGATGATCGCGGTGAGCAGCACGCCGAGCTCGCGCAGCACGCCGATCGTGACCAGGTCCACCACGAAGATCTCGGCGCCGAAGCTGCGCAGCTGCTGCGCGCTCATGTAGGCGATGATGACGCTGATGAGGAAAGCGATCAGCGCGACGATCGGAACGGCGGTGATCCCGGTGTCGTAGACGTGCCGCGCAACCGAGGTCGGGCGCAGACCCTTGGGACGCGCCAGCGCGTGGAGCGCCGTGCCGCTCAGTCTGCCGAGGAAGGCGAGCGCGCCGACCATGTCGCGCCAGAGCGTCACCGCGCGCCGCCCGATGAACGCGAGCGTCGCAACCTCGGCATCGACGGGGAGCGCGGTGGTGTCTGCCGGTGGCACGGGGCCGCCTGGCTGCCGGGGCGAGAGCACTTCGTCGACCAGCCGCATCTGATCGGGCGGTGTGCCCGCGAAAGCCACTTCCACCCCCATGTTCCGCGCGCGCCGCACGAACTCCCGCAGGCGCCAGGCACCCGTCAGATCGAGGGCAGCGAGCCGCCCCGTGGCGATCTCGACCTGGCGCACGCCGGCCAGGTCCACCGCCGCCAGCGCGGTGTCGATCTGTCGATAGGAGAGGGCCCGCCACTCGCCTGTCAAATCGAGTGCAACGCCGCCTTCCGTACGCCGGACTTCAACGACCATCGGCGGATGATAAGCGCCAATCCGCCCGGTCGCAGCTCGTGGTTGGCCCGTGGGCGGCCCCGGGAGCCCGACGACGCCGGGGGAGCACGCTCAACGGGAAGCGACCCCGGGGTCATTTGTTTTAGAATTCGGCCCCTTTTTCCCCAATCCCATCGAAGTACGCCATGAAGCCAGCCTTGAACGTCGCGATCACCGGCGCCGCCGGGCAGATCGGCTATGCCCTCGCCTTCCGCGTCGCCTCCGGACAGCTCCTCGGGCCGGACCAGCCGGTCAACCTGCACCTGCTGGAGATCACCCCGGCGCTGCAGGCGCTCAACGGAGTCGTGATGGAGCTGGCGGACTGCGCGTTCCCCCTGCTCAACAGGGTGGTGGCCAGCGACGACGCCAAGGTCGCTTTCCGCGATTGCCACGTGGCGCTCCTCGTCGGCGCACGGCCGCGCGGACCGGGCATGGAGCGCAAGGATCTGCTGCTCGCCAATGCGCAGATCTTCTCCGCCCAGGGCAAGGCCCTCAACGAGGCGGCCGACCGCAACGTCAAGGTGCTCGTGGTCGGCAATCCCGCCAACACCAACGCGCTCATCGCGCGCTCGAACGCCAGGGATCTCGATCCGCGCAACTTCACCGCCATGATGCGGCTCGATCACAACCGCGCGCTGTCGCAGCTCGCGGAGAAGACCGGCGCGCACGTGACCGACATCCGGCGCATGACCGTCTGGGGCAATCACTCCGCGACGCAGTACCCGGACATCAGCCACACGCTGATCAAGGGCAAGCCGGCGCGCGCGCTCGTCGATGCCGCGTGGGTGGAGCAGACCTTCATCCCGGTCGTGCAGCAGCGCGGCGCCGCCATCATCAAGGCGCGCGGCGCCTCCTCGGCGGCATCGGCCGCCTCGGCCGCCATCGATCACGTCCATACCTGGATCCACGGCACTGCGGAGGGCGACTGGGTCAGCATGGCAGTGCCCTCGGACGGCAGCTATGGCATTGCCGAGGGGGTGATCTACTCCTATCCGGTGACCACGAAGAACGGCGAGTACCGGATCGTCCAGGGACTGCCGGTCGACGAGTTCAGCCGCAAGCGCATGGACGCCACGCTGGCGGAGCTGAAAGAGGAGCGGGACGGCGTCAAATCTCTCCTGGGGTAAGTCCCTAGTGGGGTAGACGCCGCGCTGGAGTAAACTCCCGCGGATGATGGGAGCAATCATCACTCTGGCGTTCGTGGCGGCGGTGCTCTTCCTGGCCTACCGCCGCCTCTCCCTGCTCGCGTTCACCGCGACCTTCACCGCGCTTCTCATCGCCTACACACTCCTCGGCGCCTCGGGGGCGCCGGCGGGAGCGTGGAAGGGATTCCTGTGGCTGCTGCTCGCGGGCCTGTGGCTGCTCAACCTGCGGCCGCTGCGCAAGGCGATCATCACCCGCCCCTTCATGAAGGCTTACCTGAAGCTCCTGCCGTCGATGTCGCAAACGGAGCGGGAGGCATTGGAGGCGGGGACGGTCTGGTGGGACGGCGAGCTCTTCACGGGGGCGCCCAGATGGGCGAAGCTGTTGTCGGCCCGCGTGCCGCAGCTCACCGCGGAGGAGCAGGCCTTCCTCGACGGCCCGTGCGAGGAGCTCTGCCGGATGCTCGACGATTGGGCCATCACCCATCGATTGGGGGACATGCCGCCGCACGTGTGGGATTTCCTGAAATCGCGCGGCTTCTTCGCGATGATCATCCCCAAGCGCTACGGCGGCCTCGAGTTCTCCGCCTACGCGCACTCCTGCGTGCTGGCCAAGCTCGCCAGCCGCAGCGCCACCTGCTCCTCGACCGTGGCGGTGCCCAACTCCCTGGGGCCGGCGGAGCTGCTCAATCATTACGGCACGGAGGAGCAGAAGAATCACTATCTGCCCCGGCTGGCCCGCGGTGAGGAGGTGCCCTGCTTCGCGCTCACCGGCCCGCGAGCGGGGTCGGACGCGGCCTCCATCCCGGATACCGGCGTCGTCTGCCGCGGAATGTGGCAGGGCCGCGAGATCGTCGGAATCCGGCTCAACTTCACCAAGCGCTACATCACGCTCGCGCCCATCGCGACGGTGATCGGCCTCGCCTTCCGGATGTTCGATCCGGAGAGGCTGCTCGGCGAGAAGACGGACATCGGCATCACCTGCGCCCTCATTCCGCGCAACACGCCCGGCGTCGGCATCGGGCGGCGGCACTTCCCGATCAACATCCCGTTTCAGAACGGTCCGATCGAGGGCCGCGATGTCTTCGTGCCGCTCGACTACATCATTGGCGGACCCCGCATGGCGGGCGCCGGCTGGCGCATGCTGGTCGAGCAGCTGTCGGTCGGGCGCTGCATCTCCCTGCCCTCGAACGCCACCGGCGGCGCCAAGGCAGCCGTCTGGGCGACGGGCGCCTATGCGCGCATCCGCAGGCAATTCAACATGCCGGTCGGACGATTCGAAGGCGTCGCAGCCGTGCTCGCGAGGATGGTCGGGCTGACGTACACGATGGACGCGGCACGCTCCGTGACCGCCGGCGCAATCGACGGCGGCGAGAAGCCGTCGGTGCCCTCCGCGATGCTCAAGTACCACGTGACGGAGATGGGCCGGCAGGTCGCCAACGATGCGATGGACGTCCACGGCGGAAAGGGCATCTGCCTCGGTCCGCACAACTATCTCGCCCGCGGGTACGAATCGGTGCCCATCGCCATCACCGTCGAGGGCGCGAACCTCCTGACGCGCAATCTCATCATCTTCGGTCAGGGAGCGGTCCGCTGCCATCCGTTCGTGCTGCGGGAGATGAATGCCGCGCGCGATCCGGATCGCGCGCGCGGCGGCGCTGTATTCGACCGGGCGCTCTTCGGGCACGTCGGCTTCACCATCTCCAACGCCGTACGCTCACTCGTCATGGCGCTGACTCACGCACGGTTCACCCGCGCTCCGGCATCGGGCCCGACGAGGCGCTACTACCAGCACATCGTGCGGTTCAGCGCGTCCTTCGCCTTCACCGTCGACGTGGCGATGCTGACTCTGGGCGGTTACCTGAAGAAGAAGGAAAGCCTCTCGGCCAGGCTGGGCGACGTGCTGTCGGCGATGTATCTCGCCTCGATGGTGCTCAAGCATCACGAGAACCAGGGCCGGCCGGAAGAGGATCTGCCCATCGTCGAGTGGGCGTGCCGCAATCTCCTCTACCACGCGCAGGAGCAGCTGCACGGCTTCCTGCGCAATTTCCCGAACCGGCTGCTCGCGGGGGTGATGCGCGCGATCGTATTCCCGCGCGGCCGCGCGTATTCCGCGCCGTCGGACCGGCTCGGACGGAAGGTCGCGGAGCTCGTGACCCGCTCCGGCGACTCGCGCGAGCGGCTCTGTCAGCACGTCTACTGGACGCTCGAGCCCGGCAATCCGCTGGGGCTCCTGGAGGAGGCGCTGCGCCTCGCCGAAGCGCTGGAGCCGCTCGAGAAGCGGATCCGCGTGGAGGGCGTGAAGACGGGCCGGATCACGGCTCTCGATCTGCCGGGCCAGATCGAGCAGGCGCTCGCGTTGGGAATCATTTCCGACACGGAGGCGGCATCGCTGCGCGACTACGATCGCAAGGTCATGGCCCTCGTGCACGTGGACGATTTCGCACCGCAGGAGCTTGGAACGCAGGCGGAAGCGCACGCTCATGAGCCGGGCCCGGCCCGGGAGACCGACGCCAGGGCCAGCATCAGGGCGGTGTGAGCGTACATGAGCACCCGCGTTCCGGCAGAGCCCGCCCCGCCGGCCGGGGTCGCCGCGACAGCCTCGCCGGCTGCCGCAGCCGGGCCGGAGAGCGCGTCGCGCCCGCAGCCGTCCGTCGGCGCAGCGGCACTGTGCACCAACTGCGGCACCCCGCTCGTCGGCAGATACTGCGCCGAGTGCGGTCAGCGGCATCACGACCAGGCCATTCATCACGTCTGGCACTTCATCAAGGAAGCTGCCGAGGATCTGACTCATGCCGACTCGCGGCTCTGGCAGACCCTGACCGCTCTGCTGTTCCGGCCCGGATTCCTGACGCGGGAGTTCCTCCACGGGCACCGGGTGCGGTTTCTGCCGCCGGTGCGGTTGTACCTGGTGGTCAGCCTCATCTTCTTCATCATCATCGGCCTGGACTCGCGGATTGCGCGGTCCTACGTGGTCATCAGCTACAACGGCAAGTCGTTTCAATACAAGGTCGTTCCCGCCCAGGCCGGGGAATCATCGGGAGCTGCTGCCCACACACCGGTCGAGGCGACGCGCGACGCCGCCAACGGGATTGCGGCCATCGCTCCGACGGCGGCGGCGCGCCGACGGATCTGCGAGCAGTCAGGAGCCTACATCGAGCAGCACGGCGGGTGGTTCGCGCATTTCGGACCGCGGATCGCGCAGAGCTGCCTGACGGCCCTCGCCCAGGGCGGCGTGGAGCGCTTCAACCAGATCGCCGAGCACAACCTGGAGCGGGCGATGTTCCTGTTCCTGCCGCTGCTCGCGCTCGTGATGAAGCCGCTCTACCTCAAGCCGCCGCGGTACTACATCGAGCATCTGCTCTTCTTCCTGCACAGTCACGCGTTCCTGTTCGTGATGCTCGGCTTGGGCACGCTGCTCGGGATGATCGCCTCCCTGAGTCTCGTGCGCGGCCCCATCGACGCGGCCATCGCGATCTACATCCCGATCTACTTCTACCGGGCGATGCGGCGGGTGTATGGACAGGGGCGATGGCTCACGCTCGGCAAGCTGTCCGCGCTCGCTGTCGCGTACGTGTTCCTCGGCGCGGTGATGCTCGCTGCCACTTTCTCGTACAGTTTCCTGATGTTATAAGCATGGGGCGTATGGCCGCATCACTGCCATGACCCGTGCCGTCCTGCACGTCGACATGGACGCGTTCTACGCGTCCGTCGAGCAGCGCGACAACCCCGATCTCGCCGGCAAGCCGGTCATCGTGGGATGGCCCGGCGGGCGGGGAGTGGTCGCGGCCGCGAGCTACGAGGTCCGCAGATTCGGCGTGCGCTCGGCGATGCCGATGCACACCGCGCTGGGGCTGTGCCCCGGCGCGATCTGCATTCCCCCGCGCATGCAGCGATACCGCGAAGTTTCCCGCCAGGTGTTCGCGGTCTTCCACGAGATCACGCCCCTCGTCCAGGGCCTCTCCCTCGACGAGGCCTACCTGGACGTGACGGCGAGCCGGGAGCTGCTCGGCGAGCCGCCCGCAATCGCCCGGCGGATCAAGGACCGGATCCGGGCAGGCACGGGACTGACCGCGTCCGTCGGAGTGGCCACCAACAAGCTGGTGGCGAAAATC
>DASZYK010000348.1:0-2816 GCA_035545455.1 Steroidobacteraceae bacterium | reverse complement strand
TGCGGCGGCGGCGCGGCGGGCGGGGGCGGTTCGGCCACCGGCTGCGCGGGCTGCGGACGCATCTGCGGGCGGGTCGCGCAGGCGGCAAGCGCCGCGAGCGCGGCGATCAGCAGCGCAAAACGAGTAGCTCGAAGTCTTTCCGTCGCCAAGTTCCCGACCCTCTGAAAGGCGTGTTAACTTCTTCTCGCACCGGACGGATGCGTTTCCCGGAGCGCCCGGGACCCGTACGGCGGGCCTCGGAGGCTCCAGGCGATCGACATTACTTATTCGGACGGGGAAATTTAACCGGTAACTTCACACTATTGCCAGTACTTCATGGCCGCCGCCCACAAATCCCAGTTTCAGGAGCCGCAGAGCGCACGGCTCGAATGGTGGTCGAGCCCGCTCGGCAGCGCGCTCATCAGCGCGGAATCGCAGCTGCTGGGCGAGGCGCTCGAGGACGTGTTTGGCTGGGAGCTGCTGCAGATCGGCGCCTGGGGCGCGGGCAGGGAGTTGTTGTCGGGCGCCCGCACGCGCCATCAGGCCATCGTCGCCGCGCCCGGCCTGTCGTCAAGCGCCGACATCCGCGCGCGTCCCACCCAGCTGCCGATCATCAGCGATTCGATCGATGCGGTGCTGCTGCCGCACATCCTCGAGTTCGCCACCGATCCCTATGCCATCGTGCGCGAGGCGGATCGCGTGCTCGTCGGCGAAGGGCGCCTGCTGGTGCTCGGTTTTCGGCCATGGAGCCTCTGGGGTGTGCGCGCCCGCTGGAGCCGCAGCGGCTTTCCGCCGGGCATGCGTCGCGTGCTCTCCGAAAGAAGGATCCGCGAATGGCTGGTGCTGCTCGGGTATGAAGTAGTTTCAGCGCAGCATTATTTGTTCCGCGGCCCGTGGAGCGGCGGGCTGCCCGCGGGGCAGGGCGCGGGCCGGATATTGCGCCGCGGACTGACGCATCCGCTGCCGGCCAACGCCTACCTCCTCAAGGCGCGCAAGCGCGTCTACACCCTGACACCCATCCGGCCGCGGTTTCGCGAGCGGCCCGCGGTGCTGGGCGGCCTCGTCAAGCCGAGCCCGCACGCCAACCGTGAGATGCAGCCGAAATCAGGACCCGCGTGAATACAACGAGTGAGGGAACCGCGGGCGTGGTGGACATTTATACCGACGGAGCGTGCCGCGGCAATCCGGGGCCCGGCGGATGGGCGGCGTTACTCAGCTTCGGCGGCCGGGAGAAGGAGCTGGCGGGCGCCGAGGCGCACACGACCAACAACCGCATGGAGCTGACCGCCGTCATCCGGGCTCTCGAGGCGTTGAAGCGGCCGGTGAAGGCGCGTGTCTACACGGACTCGGAGTACGTCCGGCGCGGCATCCGCGAATGGATGACCGCGTGGAAGGCGAGAGGTTGGCTCACGGCGGACCGCAAGCCCGTCAAGAACCAGGATCTCTGGCAGAGGCTGGATGAGCTGGCGGCGGGCCACTCCATCGAATGGCACTGGGTGCCGGGCCACGCAGGCGTGCCCGGCAACGAGCGCGTCGACCGCCTCGCCAACGAGGCCATCGATGCGATGGCGTCTCGCTAGCGCGAACGAAAGGCTGATAGACTTAGAAAATGCGACAGATCGTTCTCGATACCGAGACCACCGGTCTCGAGCCGTCGCTCGGGCACCGCATCATCGAGATCGGCTGTGTCGAGCTCGTCAGCCGGCGCGTCACGGGCCGCGCCTTTCACCGCTACTTGAACCCGGAGCGCGACATCGACCTCGGCGCGGAGGCGGTCCACGGCCTGCAGCGCCAGGACCTCGCGAGCCAGCCGCGGTTCGCGGAGGTCGTGGACGAGCTCCTCGAGTTCATCGGCGGCTCGGAGCTGGTGATCCACAACGCCGAGTTCGACATCGGCTTCCTCGATGCGGAGCTGCGCCGAGCCGGACGCACGACCATGATCAGCGAGCTCTGCCGCGTGCTCGACACGCTGGTGCTCGCGCGGGAGATGCATCCGGGCCAGCGCAACAACCTCGATGCGCTCTGCAAGCGCTACAGCGTCGACAACTCGCGCCGGGAGCTGCACGGGGCGCTGCTCGATGCGCGCATTCTGGCGGACGTCTATCTCGCGATGACGGGCGGCCAGGGGGCATTGGCCCTCACGGAGAGCGCTTCCGCCGCCGCCGGGGCGGGGCAGGTCCGCGCGCTGGTGCGCCCGCCCGCGCCGCTGCGCGTGATCCTGGCGACGGAAGAGGAGCTGCGCGCTCATCGGGACATGCTGGCGCTCATCGCCAAATCGAGCGGCGGGCACTGTCTCTGGCCCGCCGCCGGGGACGATCCAGCCGTGGAAGCCAGTCGCGCCTGAGTGGGGGTCATGTTGCATCTGCGCAAGTGCCGCATCGGCGTCGTCGGCCTGGGCTATGTCGGCCTGCCGCTCGCCGTGGAGTTCGGTAAGCATTTCGACACGGTCGGCTTCGACATCAAGCCGCATCGCATCGCGGAGCTCGCGAGCGGCCGCGACAGCACGCTCGAGGTCTCGCGGGCGGAGCTCAAGGCCGCCTCGCGGCTCTCCTTCAGCGCGGACCTCGACAGCCTCAAGCGCTGCCGCGTGCTCATCGTGACGGTGCCCACTCCGATCGACGAGTACAAGCGTCCCGACCTGACGCCCCTCGTCAAGGCTAGCGAGACGGTCGGCAAAGTGCTCTCCAAGGGCGCGGTGGTCGTCTACGAGTCCACCGTGTATCCGGGCTGCACCGAGGAAGTGTGCGTGCCGATCCTCGAGCGGGAATCGGGCCTGAAGTTCAACCGCGACTTCTTCGTCGGCTACAGCCCGGAGCGCATCAATCCCGGCGACAAGG
>DASZYK010000347.1:0-18680 GCA_035545455.1 Steroidobacteraceae bacterium | reverse complement strand
GAGGCAATGCCCGCACCGCCGCGACCCGACCTGATGCCGGATCCGCCGCCGCCCAGCCGAGCGAGCGCGGCGTCGATCACCGCGGGCAAGAGCAGGTACCAGTCCCTGTGCAGCGTCTGCCACGGGGACAGCGCCGTCAGCGGCGGGGTGTTGCCGGATCTGCGCTACACGGCTGCCCTGGCAAATCCCGGCCAGTGGCAGCGGATCGTTCGTGACGGCGTCCTCGAGTCGGGCGGGATGGTGTCATTCGCCAGCCAGCTCACTGCGCGCGAGATCGAGACCATCCGCGACTACGTCATCTACCGCGCGAACCAGACCAGGCGCGAGCGCGCGGCCCATCCCTACTGAATTCGGCGGAGACAGACATGATCGAGCTCCTGACCTCGGAGACACCGAACGGCTGGAAGATCTCCATCGCGCTCGAGGAGATGGAACTGCCCTACACCTTCCGGCACATCAGGCTCTCGGAGCGGGAGCAGAAGCAGGACTGGTACCTCGCGCTCAATCCCAACGGCCGGATTCCGACGATCATCGATCATGACGAGGGGGACTTCGCCGTGTTCGAGTCGGGCGCCATCCTCATCTACCTGGCGGAGAAGAGCGGCAAACTCCTGCCGCGGGACGTCAAAGGCCGCTCGCGCGTCCTGCAGTGGCTGATGTTCCAGATGTCGGGCATCGGTCCGATGATGGGCCAGGCGAACGTGTTCTACCGCTACGCGCCGGAGAAGATTCCCTACGCGATCGACCGCTACCAGCGCGAGGTGCTGCGCCTCTTCGAAGTGCTGGACAAGCAGCTCTCGCGGCACGAGTACATCGCGGATGACTACTCGATCGCGGACATCGCGCTGTGGCCCTGGATTCACGGCCACGAATGGTCGGGGGTGACCCTGGACGGCTTCGATCACCTGCGCCGCTGGCACGATGCAATCGAGCCGCGGCCGGCGGTGCAGCGCGGACTCGCGGTGCCGCCGAAGGACGATCTCGGTGACAAGACCCAGCAGACGGTGGAGGCCACGCGGAAATTCCTCGCATGAGGATTCCCACCGCCCCGGGAACGCCGGAGGGGACTCCCATGCCCGAGGCGGCCACCGCGCGCGAGAAGGACGCGCCCCCGGAACGGGAAACCGCCTGGCCGAGCCCGGGACGCGCATGGTACGCGGTGGGACTCTTCAGCCTGGCGCTGATGATCAACTTCCTCGACCGCGGCATCGTCACGCTCCTCGTGCCTCCGATCCAGCACGATCTGCACCTCACCGATACGGAGGTGAGTCTGCTCATCGGCTTCGCCTTCGTGTTCTTTTACCTCTTCCTCGGACTGCCGATCGCGCGGCTGGTCGATACGCGCAGCCGCCGCGTGATCATTGGAGTCGGGCTCAGCATCTGGAGCGTGATGACCGGGGTCTGCGGCCTGGCGCGCACCTTCTGGCAGCTCTTCGCGGCGCGCGTGGGCGTCGGAGTGGGCGAGGCGTGCAATGGACCGGCCACCTTCTCGATGCTCGCCGACCTCTTTCCTCCGGAGAAGCTGCCGCGTGCCATATCGGTGCTGAATTTCGGCTTCGTCGCCGGAACGGGCTTCGCGCTGGTGATGGGCGGGACGGTGCTGCACTTTGCCTCGGGACTGCCGCCGGTCTCGCTTCCCCTCATCGGCGTGCTGCGTCCCTGGCAGATCACGTTCATGCTGGTCGGCTTGCCCGGGCTCGCCGTGGCGCTGCTCTTCACGACTCTCGAGGAGCCGGCGAGGCGCGGCCTCATCCGCGGCACCGCGGCGCAGACTCTGCCCGTGCGGGAGGTCGCCCGCTTCATGTGGGAGAGCCGCCGGACCTACGTGCCGATGTTCCTCGGGCTCGCCCTGAACGTGATCCTGGCGTTCGGCGATCAGGCCTGGATCCCGACGTTCCTGCACCGCACCTACGGCCTGACCATGGCGCAGGCCGGCTGGGCGGCGGGGCTGGCTTTCGTGATCCCGGCGCCGCTGGGGCTGATGGCCGGGAGCGCGCTCTCGGAGTGGCTCACGAGGAAGGGCTATGACGACGCCGATCTGCGCGTGACGGTGCTCGGCGTCGCGGGAGCGATTCCGGCCGCCATCCTCTTTCCGCTGATGCCGACGCCGAAGCTCGCCATGCTCGTGCTCGGCGCGCAGTTCTTCGTCAACATGCTGCTGCCCGGGCCGCAGAGCGCGGCGCTGCAGATCGTCACCCCCAATCAGATGCGCGGCCAGGTGACGGCGCTCTTCCTGTTCGTGTTCAACGCCGTCGGCTTCGGCTTCGGTCCGACATTCGTCGCGCTCCTGACGGATCACGTCTTCGGCAACCAGGCGCTGCTGCGCTACTCGCTCGTCGCGACGGCGGCCATCATGGGCCCGCTCGCGGCGCTGACGGTCTGGTCGGGGCTGAAGCCCTACGCCGAGAGCGTGCGCCGCGCGAGAACGTGGGCCTGAGTCCGGCCGCTCACAGCCCGAACACCCGCCGCGCGTTGGTTTCGTAGAACATCCGGCGGTGCTCGGGCGGGATCGGGGCGCGCTCCATCTCGCCCACCTCCTCGGCGACGAACTGATAGGGATAGTCCATCGCGTAGAGGACCCGATCCACGCCGAGGACCTGCTGGCAGAACGTGATCGCCGGTGCCCATGCCATGCCGCTGTTGGTGACGTAGATGTTCTCCCGCATGTAGTCGCTCGGCCGCCTCTTGAGCGGCTTCAACACCTCGTAGCGCTTCGAGGCGACCGTGGCGCGGTGCATGTAGTCGATGCGGAAGAGCCAGAAGGGCAGGGCCTCGCCCAGATGCCCCACCACCATCCTCAGTCTCGGGAAGCGGTCGAAGAGGCCGCTGGTGATGAGCGCCAGCAGATGCATGCCGGTGTCCACGCCGAAGCCGTAGATCGCCCCGTCCAGCCCGCGCTCGAGGAGCGGCGCGATGAGGCCCTTGGAAGGGCTGTTGGGATGGAGATAGACCGGCACGTCGAGCGCTTCGGCGGCGGCGAAGAGCTCCCAGAGCCGCGGATCATCGAGGTACTGTCCGAGGCTGTGGGAGTTCAGGATCGCGCCCTTGAGGCCCAGCCGGCGCACGCCGCGCTCGAGCTCCTTGGCCGCCTCCGGCGGGCTCTGCGGGGCCACGGCCGCGAGGCCCGCGAAGCGGTCGGGGAATCGGCCGATCGCCGCCGCGAGCTCATCGTTGCTCGAGCGCGCCACCGAGACCGCGGTCGCCGCATCGAAGACCTGCACGCCCGGCGAGGTCAATGAGAGGATCTGCAGGTCGATGCCGCTCGAGTCCATGTCGGCCACGCGCCGCTCATCGAGATACTGCAGCCGCTCGATCACGCTGCGCGGGCGCTCGCTGGGGCTCTCGAGGTAGAAACCCCAGAGGCTGCGGAACCCGGGATCGTCCGGCCTGCCGGCGGCGAGGAGCCCGCGGTACAGCTCCAGCATCTCGCGCGTGGCGAAGGCCTCCTCGGTGGCGATGCGTCTGTAATCGCGTGCCGGCCCGCTGCCTGTCACGGTGCCGGTACCGCTCGGACCGGTGGCTCCCATTGGAACGGCCTCTCTTTGCCGGCTGCGATGCGCCGCAATGCGCATCATTGTCTCACCCGGCCGCTGAAACCGGCTTCATGGAGGGTGGAGTTGTGTTGCCGCGTGAGTGGAGTCGGCGGCTGCGGGTTTCGTGCCAGATATCGGCCTGCCCGGCTGAAGAGGTCTTCGCGGATGTCCGACCCACATGAGATCAGCGCGCTGCGCACCGAGGTGGAGCGCCTGTCGCTCGCGCTCGGCCGGCTCGAGGACGTGCACGCCATCCGCAGGCTCCAGCACGCCTACGGCTACTATCTCGACAAGTGCCTGTATGACGAGGTCGTCGATCTCTTCGCCGATGACGGCGAGGTGCGGTTCATGGGCGGGATATTCCGCGGCAAGGCCGGCGTGCAGCGGCTCTACTGCGGCCGATTTCGCGCCAATTTCACGGGCGGCTACAACGGCCCGGTGCACGGCTTCCTGCTGGATCACCCGCAGCTTCAGGACATCGTCGACGTGGCGCCCGACCGCGCCAGGGCCCGGGCGCGCTTCCGCTCCTTCATGCAGGCGGGCAGCCACGAGACACGCAAAACTGCTTCCGGGACGAGCGCGGTGCCGCGGCAGTGGTGGGAAGGGGGAATATACGAAAACGAGTACGTCAGGGACGGCGGCCTCTGGCGAATCCGTGTGCTCAACTATCGCCCGGTCTACCATGCCGTCTACGAGCAGGGCTGGGCGCACACCCCCGAGCAGTTCGTGCCCTTCTACAGCGAGACCTATCCCAAGGATCCCGTGGGGCCGGATGAGCTCATCGAGCCCCGGCCCACGCTGTGGCCTCACACCGACGTGGTGCCGTTCCATTACGTGCATCCCGTCACCGGCAAGACCTGGACGCCCGCGCCGCGATGACCCACCCGTTCCCGGACACCATGGATTTCGGGGGCTACAACGCCCCGTCGCGAGTGGAGTGCGACGTGTACGATCTGGTGATCGAGGGAGCGCTGCCGCAGGAGATCGACGGGGTCTGGTATCAGTGCGTTCCGGATCCGCAGTATCCGCCGATGCTCGGCAACGACACCTTCATCAGCGGCGACGGCATGGTGCGCATGCTGAGCTTCGGGAAGGGGCACGTGGATCTCAGGCAGCGCTACGTGCAGTCGGAGCGTTGGAAGAACGAGCGCCGGGCCCGCCGCTCCCTGTACGGTCATTACCGCAGTCCCTACACCGATGATCCGAGCGTGCGCGGCAAGTCCCGCGGCGTCTACAACACAACGCCGATCTTCCATGGCGGCCGGCTGCTCGCCCTGAAGGAGGACGGCCGCGCCATGGAGCTCGATCCGCGCACGCTCGATACGCTGGGCGAGTGGGATTTTCACGGGCGGCTGCGCAGTCAGACCATGACCGCGCACACCCGGCTCGATCCGCAGACCGGCGAGCTCTACTTCTTCGGCTACGAGGCGGGCGGCATCGCCACGCGCGACGTGGCGTACTGCATCGCCGACCGCGACGGTGTGCTCAGGCGCGAGGAGTGGTTCCAGGCGCCCTACTGCGCCAGCATGCACGACTTCGCCGTCACACGGGAGCACGCCATCTTTCCCGTGTTCCCGACCACGGCGGACCTCGATCGCCTCAAGGCGGGCGGGGCGCACTGGGTCTGGGAGCCGGACAAGGACTCGTTCGTCGGCATCATGCCGCGCGAGGGGAGTGTGAAAGACCTGCGCTGGTTCCGCGGCCCGGCGCGCTCGGCGTATCACTTCATGAATGCCTTCACGGAAGGCAGCCGCGTGCACCTGGATTTCGGCTGCAGCAAGGTCAATCCCTTTCCCTTCATCCAGCAGGCCTCCGGGATCCGGGTCGATCCGCGGGAGGCAGGCGGCAAGTTCGTGCGCTGGACGTTCGATCTCGCGAGCCCGGGCGAGAGCTGGGAAGAGACGGTGCTCGGGCCGGCCGGGGACATGCCGCGTACCGCCGGCAAGGATGCGATGCAGGACTACGAGGTCGGCTACTACCAGACCTTCGACCCCGCGGCCGGACCGCCGCTGATCGCCGGCCCCGTGGGCGCGGGATTCAACACCATTCTGCGGCTCGAGGTGCGCACCGGCCGGTTGCGGCGCTTCTCACCGGGCGGGCAGTCCACGGTGCAGGAGCACTTTCACGTGCCCTCGGGGGTGCCGGGCCACGAGGGCTACCTCGGGTTCGTCGTCGACCGGCACGATCAGCATCTTTCGGAGGTGTTCATCCTCGAGGCGGGAAGCATCGAGCGCGGTCCGATCGCGCGGATCAAGGTCCCGCTGCGCCTGCGCGTCGGGGTGCACGGCAACTGGGTGCCGGGCGGCGATCTCTAGATTACGGTCCCGGCGATGCTGCAGGCGGCCAGCTGCGCCGGGCGGCATCCACCGGGCTCATCAGGCCGACATCGTTCCCGTTCGGGTCGGCGACGATCGCGTAGCGTGCTCCCCAGAAGGCGTCGTAGGGCGGCTGTCGCGGAGCGTACCCCGCTGCCGTGAGCTCCGCATACAGCCGATCGACCTCCTCGCGGCTGGCGAGGGCAAATCCGATCAGTGCAGAGCTGCTGCCCCCGGTTCCCCGCCACGCCGCGTTGTAGGTCTCTGCCAGCGCCAGATCATCGAACTCGAGCGTCAGTCCGGAAGGCAGCGTCACCTCGGCGTGGCGGATGCCATCGTGCGCCGGCCGGTCGGCGATGGCGAGTCCGAGCCGGCGATAGAAGGCGAGCGTTGCCTCGAAATCCCTGCAGATGATGTTGAGCTGGTTGAGAGCCGGCACGGCGCCTGACCTCGGGTCGCTCGGGCCTTCAAAGCCGGATCACGACCTTGCCGAGGTGCTCGCCGGCATCGACACGCTGATAGGCGGTGGCCGCGTCATCCAGCCCGTAGACGCGGTCGATCACGGGGCGGATCCGATGACGCTCGATGAAGGCGTTCATCGCCTCGAAGTTCGCGCGCGAGCCGACGTAGATGCCGCTCGCGGTGGCGTTGGCATGCAACAGCGCCATCGCCGGGATGTCGCCGCCGAAACCCGCCAGTCCTCCGATCAGAGCGATGTGGCCACCGACGGCGAGGCTGGCCAGGGATTGCTGCAGGGTGCCGGCTCCGCCCACCTCGAGCACCTGATGAGCGCCGACGCCGGCCGTCGCCTCGCGCACAGCGCTGGACCACTGCGGCGTCCTGACGTAATTGATGGTGGCGGCGGCTCCGAGTGACTTGGCGCGTGCGAGCTTGTCGTCACTGGAGCTCGTGACGATGGAGCGGGCGCCCGCGGCCGCGGCGAACTGCACACCGAAGATCGAGACGCCTCCCGTGCCGAGGATCAGGACGTTATCGCCCTCCTGCATCCGGCCGCGCGTGAAGAGACCATTCCAGGCGGTGACCGCCGCACAGGGAAGGGTCGCGGCCTCTTCGTACTCATAACCTGCCGGAACTCTGACCAGCCCTTCCTCCGACAGGCACACGTACTCGGCCAACATGCCGTCGAGCTGCCCCCCGAGAGCGGAGGCGGGGGTGTCGGCACGCGGCCTTCCCTCGAGCCAGCGCTGAAAGAAGATCGCAGCGACCCGATCGCCGGTCTTGAAGCGCGTGACGCCCGCGCCGACCGAGACGACCTCGCCCGCTCCGTCCGAGAGGGGCACCACCGCCGGCCGCGGCGGCATCGGATACTGGCCCTTCAACACGTAGACGTCGCGCCGGTTGAGGGACGCGGCACGCACGCGCACCAGCACCTCGTGGTCCGCTGGCCGGGGTATGGGCGCCTCCTCGAGCGTCAGCCGATGCGTGCCGTCCGGCTGGCGAATCAATGTGCAGCGGCGTTGCCGCTCCGCGGATGCCATGGTGTCTCCCGGGACCTAGATCGCCATGCAGACCGACTTGAGCTCGGTGTACATCTCGATACCGGCGCGACCCTGCTCGCGTCCGAAACCGGATTGCTTGTAGCCCCCGAAGGGCATGCCCGCATCGATCATGGCATGGCAGTTCACCCACACCGTGCCGGCCTTGATCTTCGGCACCAGCCGCTGGACCGCGCGCAGATCGTTCGACCAGATGCTGGCGGCGAGGCCGTAGGGAGTGTCGTTGGCCCAGGCGGCGACCTCGTTCAGGTCATCGAAGCGCTGCGCGACCACGACGGGGCCGAAGATCTCCTCGCGGACGATCTTCATGTCGGGCTTCACGTCCACGATGACCGTGGGATTGACGTAATAGCCTTTATGCGCGGGCGCATCTCCGCCGGCCGCGATGGTCGCGCCCTGCTTGCGTCCGGACTGCAGATACCCCAGCACGCGGTCACGCTGCTCCTGCGACACCAGCGGGCCCATCTGGGTGCGCTCATCGAGACCCGGCCCCATCACGATGGAGCGGGAGGCTTCGCTCACGCCCTCGACGACCCGGTCGAATATCCTGCGCTGTACGAACAGGCGCGAGCCGGCGACGCACACCTGCCCGGAGTTGAAGAACACCGCCTGGGCGGCGCCACCGGCCACGGCCTGCGGATCGACGTCCGGCAGCACTATCACCGGCGACTTGCCGCCGAGCTCGAGCGACACGCGCTTCAAGGTCGCGGTGGCCGCGATGTTGATGATCTTGCCCACCTCGGTCGAGCCGGTGAAGGCGATCTTGTCGACACCGGGATGGGCCACGAGGGCGGCGCCGGTGGTCTCGCCGAGACCGGTCAGGATGTTGACCACGCCCGGCGGGAATCCGGCCTCGACGATCAGCTCTCCGAGGCGCAACGCGCTGAGCGGCGTCTGCTCGGCGGGCTTGAGCACGCTGGTGCAGCCCGTGGCCAGCACCGGCGCGAGCTTCAGGGTGGCCATCAGCAGGGGGAAGTTCCACGGGATGATCTGAGCGACCACGCCCACCGGCTCACGCACCGTATAGGTGTGGAACTTCGTGCCCGGGGCCGCGCGCAGCGAGGTGTTGAATGTCGAGCCGTCGAGCTTGCTCGCCCACCCTGCCATGTAGCGCAGGTGCGAGATCGCCCCGGGCACGTCGATCATGCGCGCCATGGCGATGGGCTTGCCGTTGTCGAGGCTCTCGAGCTCGGCGAGCTCCTCCGCGTTTTTCTCCATGAGGTCCGCGAGGCGCCACATCAGCCGCTCGCGCTCGTCGGGCAGCATGTCCGGCCACGGACCGCTCTCGAATGCCGCCCGCGCGGCGCGGACGGCGCGGTCCACGTCTTCGCCGTCCGCATCGGCGATCTCCGCGATCTGGCGCTCGGTCGCCGGATCGACCACCGGGATGCGGCCCTTGCCGTGCGCTTCCACCCACGCGCCGTTCACGAGCAGGCGTGGCTTGCGCTTGAGGAAGCCGGTGAGGGCGCTGGGGACGGCGGGCTGCTCGGCTATGGCAGGCGGGGCGGGAACGGCATTCATGACGGGACTCCGAAGTATCGCGGGCGCACGGCGATTCCGCCGGGCACCCTACGGTGGACAGACCGGACGAACGTAATGTCCACGGTTTCCCGACTCAAGCGCCGCGGAGCGAATTTCTGTTCGCTGCCGGTCGTATCGCCACGCCGCCGGCCGCTGCGTCCGCGTATCCGTGCGGCCGATAGCTGGCATTCAATCTTTTTATTTCTGTGCCCGGGCCGGACCCGCTACCGTTGCGCGCCAGTCGCATACAAGGTAAGTCCATGAACCATTCCAGTCTGGAAGCGCTTCTGCGCGCCGCCGGCAACCCCGTGAACCTGCTGCGCAACTCGCAGCTCGGGGCGTACGTCTACCCCGTCGTGCCGAGCGAGTTCTCCAACTGGCGGGACGAGCAGCGCGCCTGGCGCGAGTCGGCGGTGCTCTTCGACCAGTCGCACCACATGGCGGAGATGACCGTCAGGGGCCCGGATGCGCTCAGGCTCATGTCCCACCTCACCATCAACAGCTTCGCCAATTTCGCGCCGAGCCGGGCCAAGCAGATGGTGCCGCTCTCCTACGACGGCTATGTCATCGGTGACGGCATCCTCTTTTACCTCGCCGAGAACGAGCTGCTGTTCGTCGGCCGCGCGCCGACCGTCAACTGGCTCGAGTTTCATTGCCAGACGGGCGGTTGGAAGGTCGATTACGTCCGCGACGACCGCTCGCCCTCGCATCCGCGCGGCAAGGCGGTCACGCGCCGCCATTACCGCTTCCAGATCCAGGGTCCCCACGCCTGGAAGGTGCTCGAGAAGCTGAACGGGGGAGCGCTGCCGGAGATCAGGTTCTTCACCATGGGCAGCATCAACATCAAGGGCCGCGTGGTTCGCGCGCTGCGCCACGGGATGGCGGGAGCGCCGGGACTCGAGATCTGGGGTCCCTATGCCGAGTACGACGAGGTCCGTGACGCCATCCTGGAGGCGGGACGGGATTTCGGCCTGGTGCAGGTGGGCTCGCGCGCCTACGCGAGCAACACGCTGGAATCGGGGTGGATTCCCTCGCCGCTGCCGGCCGTCTACACCGGCGAGAAGATGAGAAAGTACCGCGAGTGGCTGCCGGCGAACGGTTACGAAGCCTCCGGCTCGATCGGCGGCAGCTTCGTGTCCGAGAACATCGAGGACTATTACCTGACGCCGTACGCGCTCGGTTACGGCCCGTTCGTGAAGCTCGACCACGACTTCGTCGGCCGCGAGGCCCTCGAGAAGCTCGCGCGGGAGCCGCAGCGCAAGAAGGTGACCTTCGCCTGGAACGGCGAGGACATGGCGAGGATCTACGCGTCCCTCTTCAGGCCGGGCGAGGAGTGCTGCAAGTTCTTCGACCTGCCGATCGCGAATTACGCGTCCGCCTCGTACGATGCGGTGATGATGGGCGGCAAGGTCGTCGGGTATTCGATGTTCGGCGGCTACAGCTTCAACGAGCGCACCGCGCTCTCGCTCGGCGTGGTGGACCCGGGCATCAATATCGGTGACGTCCTCACACTGGTCTGGGGCGAGGAGAACGGCGGAACCCGCAAGACCACGGTGGAGCGCCACAGGCAGATCGAGGTGCGCGTCAAGGTCTCGCCCGTGCCCTATGCGCGCGATGCGCGCGAGGGGTACCACGAGGGGTGGCGTACACGCCAGAGCTGAGGCGCCTCATAATATCCGGATCAGCCCTCACCTGACGAAAGCGACCATGGCCGCGCAAAAGCCCTACGACGACATCCCCGGGACCTGGGTCTTCGACGCCCAGCGGGCACGGGTGGGCTATCACCTCAATCAGTTCCTGTACACGCTCATGAAGGAGCCGAACCGCAAGGCGTTCCTCGCGGATGAGCGCGCGTATCTCTCGCGCTTCAAGCTGACCGAAGCGCAGCGCGAGGCCGTGTTGCAGCGTGACTGGAACCGGCTGCTCGAGCTCGGCGGCGTGGTCTATGCGCTGGCGAAGCTCGCCTTCACCGACGGCAAGTCCTACCAGTTCATGGCCTCCAAGATGACCGGCATGACCGAGAAGGCGTACGTCGACATGATGCTCGAGGGCGGCCGCTCACCGGACGGCTGGCGCTCGAGGTCCGAGCGGGAGAAGCGCTGATGGCGCGGATCATCGCGGGAGTCGGAACGTCGCATACGCCGGCGATCGGCGCGGCAGTCGACAACGGCAAGACGGAGCAGCCGTACTGGCAGCCGCTCTTCGCGGGCTATGAGCCGGCCAAGCGCTGGATGGCCGAGACCAGGCCCGACACGGTCATCATGGTCTACAACGATCACGCCAACGCCTTCGATTTCAACATCATCCCCACCTTCGCGCTCGGCTGCGCGGACGAGTTCCCGATCGCGGACGAAGGATGGGGCCCGCGGCCGGTGCCCGCCGTCAAGGGACATCCCGAGCTCGCGGCGCACCTGGTCCAGTCGCTCGTGCTCGACGAGTTCGACATGACCGTCGTCAACGAGATGCAGGTGGATCACGGCCTGACGGTGCCGCTGACCCTGCTCTTCGGGTCGCCGGCGCAATGGCCCTGCCGCGTCATCCCGCTGGCCGTGAACGTGGTCCAGTACCCGGCGCCGACGGGCCGCCGCTGCTATCACCTGGGCCAGGCGATCCGCAGGGCCGTCGAGAGCTGGGAGGAGGACCTGAGGATCGTGGTCTTCGGCACCGGCGGCATGTCGCACCAGATCCAGGGACCGCGCGCCGGCCTGACCAATCCCGCCTTCGACAAGGCATTCCTGGACGACCTGTCGCGGGACCCCGAGCGGCTCACCCGCATCCCGCCGCTCGAGTACATGCGCGAGGCCGGAGCCGAGGCGATCGAGCTCGTGATGTGGCTGCTGATGCGCGGAGCGCTCGGGCCGAAGGTGGAGGAGGTCCATCGCTTCTACCACATACCGGCATCCTCGACCGCCGTCGGGAACATCATTCTGGAGTGCAGGTAGAGCGGCGTCCTCGCCGCGCCTCAGCTCCCATTCGCGCAGGACCCCACCCCTGATGGCCGCCGCAGGCCGGCGGCTCTAGCCGCGCCCTGCGCGATAATCTGCCGAAGCAATAGACGCCTTGACAAAGACAGCCTAGGCAAGTATAGTCGCGCCATCTCCCTTCAGGGAGATTTCCACGGAGAGCGATCTTGGTGAGCATCTACGACAGCGACAATTACGAGCCCTGCAGGAGCGTGGCCCATGTGCTGGGCCAGGTGAGGACGGAGATGCTGGCGGCGCTGGACCGGGAGCTGATGGCGGACAGGCATGTGGCCGATTTCGGGGTCACCGCCGCGCAGTTCATCGTGATGGCGCGGCTCGCCTCGGCGGACCGCAGGAAATCAGCGTCCGATCTTTGCAAGGAGATGTCGTACGACGCCGGCGCCATGACCCGCATGATCGATCGGCTCGAGAGCAAGGGCCTGCTGCGGCGGGTCCGCTGCCCGCAGGACCGCCGGCTCGTGTACCTGGAGATGACCGAGCAGGGGAAGGAGGCCTATCCGCACCTGCGCGAGATCTCGATGGCGATCCAGAACCGCTTCCTGCGCGGCTTCAGCAGGGCGGATGCGCGTCAGCTCGAGGGTCTCCTCGGGCGCATGCTGGAGAACGTGGTCTGAGGGTGACGAGCGATTTTTTACCGGCAGAATTCTGCCTAGGCATTTTTCGCCACGGCAAAGAGAACGGCGAATGGGAGACCTGAGACATGACGACTCGCAGTGAAACCGCAAAGCCCTCACCCTGGAAGAACCCGCGGGTGCGCTGGCTCACGCTGATTCTCGGTGGGTTCCTGCTCATCGGCGCCGCCTGGGGCGTCTACTGGGATCGGGACCTGCGCTATTCCGTCTACACGGATGACGCGTATGTCAGCGGCAACGTCGTCCAGATCACGCCGCAGATCCCGGGGACCGTGGTGTCGATCGGCGCGGACAACACCCAGTTCGTGAAGGCCGGAGAGCCGCTCGTGCGCCTCGACCCCGCCGACGCCAAGGTGGCGCTGCAGGAGTCGGAGGCGCAGCTCGCGAAGACGGTGCGCCAGGTCAGGAATCTCTTCGCGACCAGCTCGGAGCTGCAGGCGAACGTGCAGGTCCGGCGCACGGAGCTCGCCAAGGCGCAAAGCGACTACGCCCGCCGCGCCAATCTCGCGCGCACCGGGGCCATCTCGCAGGAAGAGCTGCAGCATGCCGGAGATGCCGTGAGGGCGGCGCAGGCGGCGCTGGCGGCTGCGCAGCAGCAGCTGGCGGCGAATCGGGCCTGGGTCGACGGCACGACCATCGAGAGCAACCCCGCCGTGCGTGACGCAGCTGCGGCGGTGCATGCGGCGTATCTCAACTACGCGCGCACCGTGCTGCCCGCGCCGGTGTCGGGCTTCGTTGCCAAGCGCGACGTGCAACTCGGCGAGCGCGTCAGTACCGGGACGCCGCTGATGTCCGTGGTGCCGCTGAATGAAGTCTGGGTCGATGCCAACTTCAAGGAGTCTCAGCTCGACTCCATGCGCGTTGGGCAGCCCGTGACGCTGACCTCGGACCTCTATGGCGGCGGCGTCGTGTTCCACGGCCGGGTGGTCGGATTCGGAGCGGGCACGGGGTCGGCTTTCTCGCTGCTGCCCGCCCAGAATGCCACCGGCAACTGGATCAAGATCGTGCAGCGCGTGCCGGTGCGGATCGCTCTCGATCCGCGCGAGCTCGCGCAGCATCCGTTGCAGATCGGCCTGTCGATGAAGGCCTACGTCAACGTGCGCGATGACAGCGGGCAGAGGCTGCCCCAGGTCGCGAGCAACGATCGTCACTCTTCGACGGATGTCTTCCAGTCGGTCGCCGCGAGGGCGGACGAGGCCGTGCAGCGGATCATCGTCGCCAATGACCCCGCCGCCGCCCGGCAGAGAGAGCCTCACCGCCTGGCATCACGGCTCGGCGACGCCGCGCCGATTCTGGCCGCGCCCGCCCCTGCAGCCTCGCCGGTCGCCCTGCACGAGTAGCGACGCGGGGTGCACGGAGCCGATCCGACACGCAGGAGCCAACATGAGCGCAGTGGTTGAGGAGATAAAGGACACGCCGCCGCCGAAGCCGGCGGCCGCGGCGGACATGCCGTGCCTCAAGGGCACGACGCTCGCCCTCGGAACGCTCGCGCTCTCGCTCGCGACCTTCATGAACGTGCTCGACACGTCGATCGCGAACGTAGCGATCCCGTCCATCGCCGGGGATCTGGGCGTCTCGCCGGATCAGGGCACGTGGGTCATCACCTCGTTCGCGGTCGCGAACGCCATCTCCATGCCGCTCACCGGCTGGCTGACGCGCCGGATCGGCCAGGTGCGGCTGTTCACCGCCTCGACGCTGCTCTTCGTCCTGGCTTCCTTCCTCTGCGGGCTGGCGCCGTCGATCGGCATGCTGGTGGCTTTCCGCGCGCTGCAGGGGGCGGTGGCGGGCCCGATGATTCCGCTGTCGCAATCGCTCCTGCTTGCGAGCTACCCGAAGGCCAAGGCGGGCGCCGCGCTCGCGGTGTGGTCGATGACCACGCTGGTGGCTCCGGTCGTCGGGCCGGTGCTCGGCGGCTGGATCACCGACAACATCTCCTGGCCGTGGATCTTCTACATCAACGTGCCGATCGGCATCGTCGCGGGCATCGTGACCTGGGCGATCTATAGGCGGCGCGAGACACCGACCGCGCGTCTGCCGATCGACAAGGTGGGGCTGGGGCTGCTCATCCTCTGGGTCGGCGCCATGCAGATCCTGCTCGACAAGGGCAAGAATCTCGACTGGTTCAATTCCTCCTTCATCGTGACGCTCGCCGTCATCGCGGTAATTGGATTCGCGGTCTTCCTCGTCTGGGAGCTCACCGACGAGCACCCGATCGTCGATCTGAGCCTCTTCCGCGGACGCAATTTCTCCGTCAGCACCGTCGCGATGCTCGTGGGTTACGGCCTCTATTTCGGCAACGTGGTGCTGCTGCCGCTGTGGCTGCAGCAGTACATGGGCTATACGGCCACGCTCGCGGGCGTCGTGCTGGCACCGGTGGGCGTGCTGGCGATCCTGCTCACGCCGTTCGTCGGCCGCTTCCTCACCCGCATCGATCCGCGCCTGATCGTCACGACCTCATTCCTCGTCTTCGGGCTGGTGATGTTCATGCGCGCCGACTTCAACACGCAGGCGGACATCCGCACCCTGCTGGTGCCCACCATCATTCAGGGCGCGGCGCTGGCGACATTCTTCGTGCCGCTGCTCACGCTCGGTTTCTCGGGGCTCGCTCCGGAGCGCATTCCAGCGGCCTCCGGTCTCATGAATTTCGCGCGCATCACCGCGGGCTCATTCGCGACCTCCATCACCACGACCCTCTGGGACCGGCGCGCGACGCTGCATCACGAGCAGTTGGTGGAGCGGCTCACGAGCTCGAACCCCGCGATGGCGCAGGCGATGTCGCACCTGCACGCCGGCGGCTTCACGAGCCACCAGGGCTACGCGTTGCTCAATAACCTGGTCGACAACCAGTCGTACATGCTTTCGGCCAATGACATCTTCTACGTGTCGGGATTTCTCTTCGTGGTGCTGGCGGGCCTGGTGTGGCTGGCGCGTCCGTCGAAGGGCGGCGGCGGGAGCAGGGAGGCCGCCGCGGGCGCGCACTAGATCCGGCGCAGCGCCCTGGGCGGGTAGAAGGCGTAGAGCAGGCCGCGGCGCGCGCGGGGCAGGCCTTCGAACCGCAGGCAGGCGAGGGCGCTCTTCTTGAGCTCGAAGCCCTCGGCGTGCGCATCGCCCGGCAGGCAGAGCGCGAGCAGCCGGCCGAGCTGGGGCTGATGGCCCACCACGGCCACGCAGTCCTCCTTGCCGTGGCTGCTCAGCGCTTCGAGCACCCCCTCCGCCGCCGCCTCGGGCGCGAGCGCTACGCACTCGAGCGCCTTCGGCCAATGAGCAGCCTGCGCAAAGATCGTCGCGGTATCGCGTGCGCGCACCAGGGGACTGGTCAGGACCCGCGTCGGGCGATCGGCGAAGCGCTTCAGGCCCGATGCCGCCCGCCGCGCACGCTGCACGCCTTCCACGGTGAGGGGACGCTCCGCGTCGTCGGGCCAGCGCTTCGGATCCCGCGGAAAGGCGATGGCGTGGCGAAGGATCAGCAGCCGCATCGTCACTCCTTCATGCGCGAGCGCAGCGCTTTCCAGCGTTTGCCGCGCACCTTGCGCCAGGGCTTTCCGGCCTTCCCCGCGAGGCCGGCGGCCTTGCGCGCGTGCAGCTGCGCCATCTTTCCCATCACGAAGAGCGTGTCGCCGTTGAAATCCGCCGGGGGATGGTCCGCGAGCCGGCTCAGATAGCGCGCGGCTGCGTCGGAATCATGTTGGGTGCCGAGGACGTTCTGCAGCTTGCGCAGCGCCGCGAGCATCTCGTCCGCCGGCCTGGCGTAGGTGGGCGCGACGACCTCGATGGCGTAGCGCAGCTTTTTCGCGCGCACGCGGACCTTGTGGTACTCGCTCATGGGCGAGTCCGGGCTCAGCCGCCGGGCGCGCTTGCGCAACTTGCGGAAGCGCTCGTGGATGAGCTCCGGGACGACTTCGTTCGGCGCGGCCGCGCTCTCCGGCGAGCGCGACGCTGTCCGTGATGCGGACGCTCGCACATGCTCCCCGGAGAGAGTGCGCAACATTCGACGCGTGGCCTCGTCATCCAGTGCGTGCAGCATGCGCGAGCGCGCCTGCGTACGCTCCGACTCCAGGCGGCGCAGCAGCGGGCCGAGAGCGGGGCGCTCGGATTCCGGGAGAGTGTCGCGGAAAGAATTTGCGAGAGCCAACAGGATGTCGAGGTCGCGCACGCCCCCCATGGTGTCGAGCACGCTCTTCAGTTTCGGGCGCGCCCGGTTGAGCACCGCGGGCAGGTAGGGACGGAAGAGGCTGAGCACGCTGTCCATCCGGCGCGCGGTGACACGAAGCGCGTGCAGCGTCTCGGGGGATTCGCCGCGTCTCGCCGCGGGCTCGTGCGCTTGCCACTCCGACGCCAGCCGCTTGAGGGCTGCGACGGCGAAGTCCCCGGCGTGATCGAAGGAGCTCAGGAGGAGCGGCGGCTTCGCCTGCCCGGAGCCGCGCTCTGCGGCTCCATCCTCCGGGGAAGTCTCACTCTGCCCAGCCGGTGCTTCCGGCCGCGGGCGCCCGGCAAGCGGCGGTGGCGCAAGCGCCGCCGTGCGCAGGCCCGCCGCGAACTTGTTCTCGGTCGAGCGCTGCAGGCCGCAGCCTTTGCGCAGCCGCTCGGCGAGCCGCTCGAGCCTGGCGGAGGCGCCGTCGGCCGCCTCGATCTCGACGCGTCTCAGGACCTTGCCCCGATTGCCGCCGTTCGGCCGCGCAAAGCGGGTCTCATCCAGGGAGATCTCGCCGACGGCCGCGGGAGAGCTCCGGCCGCGGACCGCATAGCGCCTGCGGGAAGTGCGCACCTCGAAGAGGGGGCGCAGCGGCTCCCGGCCGGCGGCGGCTCTCACGCGCCGGCCGACGGGACCTTCCGTCCGCGTCAGCGCTTGCGGATCGTCCCCGCGCAGCGGCTCGGTGATTTCCTGGCGATCGGCGACATCGTCGCGGGCGGACCGCAGGCTCTTCAGCGTCGCCTCGACTTCGCCGCCGTTCCCGCGCAGCCGCAGCGCGAATCCCGCGCGAAAAATGCGCCAGTCCGCCGTGTCGAGGTAGGTATCACGCAGCTCCTGCGCCGGCAGCGGCTCGATCTTCAACCCGTCCAGCGTGGCATGCCGTCCGAGCCACCGCCGGACGGAGCCGAGATCGGTGGCGGCCAGCTGCCATTCGACCTCGCGCGCGTCGGTGCCGGGAGCGCCAGCGTCCTTCGCGGTGGGGTTGGCACGGACGGGACGGGGAGGCATGGGACCACCAAGAATAAACCCAAATTGACGCTCCCTCGCCCGGTTCCGTATCATGCGCGCCCCCGTGCGGTGGGTCTGGCAGGCACGGACCCCGGCTCAGTGGCACGAGGCCAGGCGGCAAGGCATGATGCCCTGCAGGGATGTCGAGCCGCAGGCACGGACGCGGAGCGTGCGGGCGAGTGGGCGATGCAGTCCGCGTGCCCGTAGCTCAGTTGGATAGAGCACCGGCCTTCTAAGCCGGTGGTCGCAGGTTCGAGTCCTGCCGGGCACGCCAGCACCTGCGCGGCTTCGCTTGAGGCTGCGCAAGGTCGCGGGTTCGAGAGGAACTGCTGGCCGCCTCGGGCGGTCACCCGGCCCGCGAAGGCAGGTTCGGGGATGGATGGACGACGACGGTGGACGTAGCTCAGCTGGTAGAGTCCCGGGTTGTGATCCCGGTTGTCGTGGGTTCGAGTCCCATCGTCCACCCCACTAAAAATATGGGCCGTTAGCTCAGCTGGTAGAGCAGGAGACTCTTAATCTCTTGGTCGTAGGTTCGATCCCTACACGGCCCACCAAATCTCTCCGAATATCAGCGACTTGCCAGTGCGCAAAGCTGGCAAGCGCCCTGGCCATCCATACGGACCAGGATCATCCGCATGTGCACCTGGGGCGGTGAGCGAGGATGGGGAGCGTCTCAACATCCGGAAAGCCACACTGCGAGAGTGGCGCAGACTCTTCGCGCAACACTTGCGCGCCCACGGGATCGCTGCCAGCGGGACCGAGCGCGCAGTGCGGGGCCAGACCAGGTCGAATTTCAAGGACGGCATCCATCGCGCATCGCTCCGGGGGGATTCCCGCTATCTGCGTGAGCGCGTCCAGCGTATTGCCGAGGAGCTCCGTAACGGAGGCCTCAAGCCGAATCCCGGACAGGTGATCGCAGGGTGGCACGCCGTGGCTGATGCCGTCTTGGCTGCAGGGCAGGGCGCCCTCGCCGAGAAG